>CAYOFJ010000024.1:13282-14911 GCA_964403065.1 uncultured Halanaerobiaceae bacterium
GGCTGTATTCCTCTCTGGTAAATACAGCGGTCATCTCTTTATCCTCTGTCATTTCAACCTCTATTACTGCCTCTTCTCCTGTTATATCTCCCTGCCACTCGGAAAACCTCCATCCTTCAGCAGATATAGCTTCTATTTCTATCACTTCTCCTTCGGAAAACTCATGAGTGCCAGATTCAGGTTGAAGCTCTCCTTCCCCTTCTATCTGCAAATTTAGAGTATACTCATCTACAAAAATATCTGTATACATAAAAACACCAATGACAGCTAAAATAAGAATTATAGCCAGTATTATTGCAATTTTCTTTTTTCTATTCTGCATATAGGGTCACCTCAATTTTTAAAAATATATACTGCGCATTACTCATGGTTTTGCTGAACATTTATTCTGATATTCTGAATAAACAATTCTCCACTTAACTTAAATTTCCTTCTCCTTTTCCCAGAAATATCCAATTAATTTCAAATTAAACAATTTAATTACCAGTTATGTTGACAGCATCTATTAAAATATGAGGTATACGAAAACTAAAAATATTTTTAGCTTCATCAGAGACATCAAGAATTCTATTTAACAATTTATATACATTCCCTGAAATCATAACTTCTTTCACAGGCTTGACTTTTTCTCCATTTTCTATAAGATGTCCTCCTTTTACCACTCCAGAAAAATCACCACTAACGGGGTCTGCACTGCCTGAATAACGATTTACCAGCAACCCTTTATCTATTTGAGAAATTATCGATTCCAAATTTTTATCTCCGGTTTTTAAACAAAAATTAGTAGTTCCTATACCAGGAGTGCTTTGCGCTCCACCAGAAGCATGCCCATTGGAAATTACTCCTGCTTCTGCAGCAGAATAAGAATTATGAAGGAAATTTGATAAATAACCGTCTTGAATAATTTTTAAGTCTTCAGGTGGTAGTCCTTCTCTATCAAAACTCCGTGAACCAACCCCTTTTTCAATATAGGCATTATCATAAATAGTTAATTTATCGTTGGCAACTTTTTCTGAAAGTTTATTTTTCCAGGGAGACATTTCATTTTGAACGTTTTCAGCATTTATTGCATAAACTATGGCATTAACCAGCAGACTGGCAGCAGAGTAGGGCGTTAGAAGAACTTTACCCTGAAAACCTGATATTTTCTCTGCACCTAAGCTGGAAATCACCCTATCTTTTATCGCTTCACCAGTTTTTCGGGGAGTTAAATCTGACCAAAAATTTGTTACCTGATATTCAATATCAAAAGAGGAAACCTCTTCCCCATCACGAGCAAATGCCATGACAGAATTTTCAAAATTAGATTTTTCTTCTTCAGCATATATACCCCGGGAAGACGCAATTGCTCTGGTGGTAAAGTTGGTTTTGAAATTTCCGGAGTCAATAACCACTTTATCATCTGTACGTACTTCAGATAGCAAAATCTTGCATTCTTTTATTATATCTTTTAAATCCAGATTTTCAGCTTGAGAATCATAAATGCTATTTACATATTCAATATCTTTTTTTTCCGGCAAAATATTATTTTCATCTTCAGGTACCATAGAAGCTATATTGGCAGCAGTTTCAATTGACTCCTTTATTGAATTTTCATTAAGTAAATTTGTAGAGGCGAAACCTATTTTT
>CAYOFJ010000025.1:0-14526 GCA_964403065.1 uncultured Halanaerobiaceae bacterium
AACGATCTATAAGATCTCCCCTATCTGGACCTGTACTTACCAATTTAACCGGTGTTTCTGTTTCCGACTCCACTATTTCAATTAGGCTGCGGGCAGCTTCAGGTAAATCAGAAAAACTCTGACAACCTGTTATATCTTCCTCCCAGCCTGGCAGAGTTCTGTACACCGGATTATAGTTTTCTTCATTCTCCAGATCCAGTTCAGGCGGCAGGCATTCATATTTTTCACCATCAGCATTATAGTGAGTACAAATTTTAATTTCTTCGAAACCGCTCAACACATCTATTTTGGAAATAGTTAAAGCCGTTAAATCATTTACCATAACAGCATGCCGCAGAGCCGGAAGATCCAGCCAGCCACAGCGGCGAGGCCGGCCTGTGGTAACTCCAAATTCCTGTCCCTGCTGACGCAGTTTTTGGCCTGTTTCTCCTGTTAGCTCAGTGACCATCGGACCTTCGCCCACACGGGTTATATAAGCCTTGCTGACCCCAATTACCTCATCAATAACCGTCGGCCCCACACCTGTACCACCGGTCACTCCCCCACTACCCGGATGGGAAGAGGTTACATAGGGATAAGTGCCGAAATCTATATCCAGCAGTGTACCCTGAGCTCCTTCCAGTAAAACATTTTTATCTGCATCCTGAAGATTACTTAATAACAGAGGAGTATTGGTGATTTTATCGGCAATTTTGCGCCCCAGTTTGAGCAGCTTTTCTTTCAAGTCTTCATACTCTACACCCTTCTGGTCATAAACATCAACCAGAAGCTTGTTATGATAATCTACGAGAGGCCGCAATCTTTTTTCCAGCCTTTGAGCATCTAATATATCCAGAGCTCTTATTCCCCGCCGGGCAGCTTTATCTGTATAGGTAGGTCCAATACCGCGGCCGGTAGTTCCTATTTTATCATCACCTTTACGTTCTTCCTCTAAATTATCGAGTTTCCTGTGCCCGGGCAAAACCAGATGAGCCCTTTTGCTTATGTATAAATTTTCCAGACTGACTCCGCGTTCCTGCAGTCCTTCCATCTCTTCTTGCAAAACAAAAGGATCGACCACCACACCATTACCAATAACACACATTTTATCCTCATGCAAAATTCCGGAAGGAATTAAGTGCAATTCGTACTTTTCTTCACCTGTAATAACCGTATGACCGGCATTATTACCACCGGCATAACGAACTATAGCATCAGCTGATTGGGCCAGCCAGTCAGTAATCTTACCTTTTCCTTCATCTCCCCATTGAGCCCCGACAATAACTCTGGTACTCATATTTAAATGTCCCCACCTTTCCTGTGTTATTATCAAAAACAAACACTGCTTCCAATTATTACACCCGCAAAAACTTTACGATTTATAAACCTACTCGCTCAAAAATTTCTTCCACATGCTGAAGATAATTTTCATAATCAAAAATTTCTTCTATTTCGGCAGCCTCCAGATAGCTGGCAATCCGCTCATCAGTATGTAGAATTTCTTTGAATTCTGCATCTTCTTCCCAAACCTGCCAGGCCAACTCCTGAACAATTTCATAAGCTTCCTGTCTGCACAGACCTTTATTCATTAAAGTCAGCAAAACACGCTGAGAAAAGATCAAACCATTGGTTATATTCATATTAGCTTTCATATTTTTCTCATGCACTTTCAGCTCTGATAAAACCTGTTTAAATTTTGCCAGCATATAATCGAGTAAAATTAAGCTGTCGGGAAGAATTATTCTTTCCACAGAAGAATGTGTTAGATCTCTCTCATGCCAGAGCGAAACATTTTCCAGTCCGGGCTGAGAGTTGCCCCTGACCACCCGGGCCAGACCACAAATTCTTTCACAGATTATGGGATTT
The DNA here is from genome assembly GCA_964403065.1 of uncultured Halanaerobiaceae bacterium. Taxonomy (GTDB): domain Bacteria; phylum Bacillota; class Halanaerobiia; order Halanaerobiales; family Halarsenatibacteraceae; genus Halarsenatibacter. The sequence continues at coordinate 1,846 of CAYOFJ010000025.1, forward strand.
TTCTTATGAGGCATGGCCGATGACCCTTTTTGTCTTCTATGAAAGCCTTCTTCTACTTCTGAAATTTCTGACCTCTGTAAATTGCGAATCTCTTCCGCAAATTTTTCCAGCGAAGCAGCCAGAAGAGCCAGAAAATTAATCAGCTCTGCCTGTCTATCCCTCTGAACAATCTGACTGGAAATAGGGGCGGGAATGATTCCCAGCTCGCGGCAGACCTGCTTTTCAGTATCCGGATCAACACCACTGTAAGTTCCTACTGCTCCGGAAATTTTGCCCACAGCTGCTCGCGAAATCAATTGCTGCAATCTTTCTTCCTGGCGGTTTAACTCACTGTACCAGTTGGCCAGTTTTAGCCCCAAACTGACCGGTTCTGCCTGTATACCGTGGGTCCTGCCTACCATAGGTGTCATTTTATGTTCGCGGGCTCTTTCTGCCACCACCTGCTTTAAGCGGGCAATTCCTTCTTGTATAAGTTCCAGTGATTCTTTTATCTGTAAAGCACGAGCTGTATCTTTTATATCGGAAGAAGTGAGACCATGATGAATAAAACGCGCACTATTATCTTCAATTTGTTCACCCAGCATCTCGATGAAAGCGATCATATCATGTCTGGTTTCGCTCTCTAATTCCTCCAGCCGTGCCAGATTAACCTCCAGGGATTCTTCCAGCTTCTCATACTGCTGCCAGCTTAATTCTTCCCCGGCCCAGCGAACTTTGAGCACCGCCAGTTCTATTTCCAGCCAGCGGGAAAATTTTCCTTCTTTGCTCCAAATTTTATTCATCTGTGGCCTGCAGTACCTTTCTATCACAGTCAGCACTCCTCTCTTAAATTTAACTTTGTCTATTTCTTAAAAACTAACTTATTTACTAATATATAACCAGATATTTAATATCTCCAAACACAAATTAATAGTAGCAAATAAGATATCCGGCGTCAACTAAAATTAGAGGTCTGAGATGAAAATTTAGCTGAAAATGGAGCAGGAATTTAAGTTATTATAAAGAAATATAATTTAACGTGACAGACACCAATTTATTTAGCAAATATATTTAGCAAAGCTTTATAAATAATATCATCTTAAATATTAATTGAAGATATAAAGCTCTTTTCACACGAAATTTTTCCTCTTTTTAGGTTTTGTTTTCGGCCAGAAAAATGTGTTTCCTTCGCTAAAGTTCTCCCTTGAGCTTACGCTCAGCCCGGCACAGCCTGAGCCGGGGTGCAATTTTTCAGCAGCCGCTACTTATTGCTTATTTATCTGAGTTTTTGTTTATATATATAGTGATCTGTGATATTATATATTAGATGCTAATATAAATTAGGAGGTTGGCTTAATGCCTGAAGGTTTTCAGCACCAGAAAAAAATCACGGCCTTTAAAACCGACGCTGAGGAAAATTCAGTTGAAATCGGGGCTGGTTTGATTAAATCGGGGTTTTTGACTCAATTTCCCGAGGCCAGTTTAAGTATATTTCTCTATCTGGCTTCAACGGCTGCTCACGAAGAAACCTGTACTATTAGGCTGCAAAAATTATCCTGCCTGCTTCCTGTTAACAGAGAAGATCTCAAACAGGGTTTGAACTATTTGGAGGAACGAGAAATTATCACTCTGAAAGAAAAATCACATCCGGCAGGCGAGCTTTTACAAATAGATTTTCACCCGGAAAAACTGCTGCCAACCAGCAGTAAATCTGAGTGCAGTACATCCTATCAAACTAAAACAGATAACGGGCAAAATACCTCACAGGAACATATCGCTTCTGAAACAACCGAACCCACTTCCTCCTCCCAAAGCTCTTCCAGGGAGAATGAACTGACCCAAAAAATAATGGAGTATTTTCCCGAGCAAAAGAAAGATAAATCCGGGGAGGTTAAAAAGGAAATTGAAAAATGGCATCAGGACTTCCCCCCGGCTCTACTGGAACAATTGCTTGAGAGGGTGAGGAAATGGCTGGAACATCCTTCCAACCCTCGAGAACGCGCACATTATTATCTGCGAGCAATAATTTCTGACTGGTATGAGAAGAAAATATTCTCGCTGGAAGCACTGAAAGAATACGACAGGATCTACAGGGAAACTAAAGAGCTGGCGAAAAAATACGGTTTTAAGAGTTATCAGCAGTTAAATCCTGTCCAGCTTAAAACTCTGCAGGGCTGGCTGAGTGGAACAAGGGCTCTGCCGGTAGAAGTTGCCAGTCTGGCCATTGAAAAAGCAATAAAACAAAAAAGTGACGGTCGTCCGTCTCTGGATTATATAGAGCGAAATTACATAAAACCTCTAAAAGATGCCGGGGTAAAATCCAGGCAGAAAGCTAAAGAGATTATGGCCCAAAGGCGAAAATCGGGCAGACGTAAAAATTCTCAAAAACAAAGTATCACCAGCGATCAAACCCGTTCAATGCGAAAAAATGCTTCTGGGGAAAAATCGGATTATAACTGGGAAGACTTTCTCTGGGAAAACAATAGATAAAGGAGGTATAGGCCTGTTTTTCCGGGCCGGCTATTATGGCTCAACAAAACCAAACTGCCGCTCATCTGGAAAATGCCAGCAGATCTGAACAGGAGTTTCAGCTGCTGGGAATTTTGCTGCAGTTTCCAGACCAGATAGATCAGGCTGCTGATGAAATACAGCCCAAACATATATCACATCCTCAGGCCAGGTTAATATATGAAAATTTGCTGGATCAGTTTCAACAGAGCGGATCTATCTCACGCACAAAGCTTTTAATGAAACTGCGAGAAGAGGATTTCGTGGAAAACCCTGAGGCATTAATAGAGCGCCTTACTTCCGGTTTTAACACCCGGGATGAAATGCAGCCTACTATTGATCTGGTCAAACAGCAGTATCAACGACAGCTGCTGCGAAAAACAGCCGAAAGCCTGGAAAATCTGGCAGATAGAACCGATTTAACTATTGATGAATATCAATCAAAAGCACAGGAACTTGTTTTTGAAGCTACAAGTGAAACCACTGATGTTGAAAAACATATATTTTCTATGGAAGAAGCCCTCATCAATTCGTATGAATCCTATATAGACCGGCGCAATGATAGAGCTGATGTGGGAGTACAGAGCGGTTTTATGTCTCTTGATAGAGTTATAGGAGGTTTTAAAAAAGGGCACCTCTGTGTTATTGCCGCTTCAACCTCTATGGGTAAGACTGCTTTCGCAATCAACATTGCCAAAAATGTTATGGAACGAGATATACCGGTGGGTATAATTAGCCTGGAGATGTCAGCCCCTGAAATCGTGGACCGTTTGATCATACAGGAAGCGGAAGTTAATGCCTGGAAATACAGCCAGGGTCATACCAATGAAGAGGAAGACCAGCGTGTTTCCCGGGCTCTGAACGACATGCACGAATATCCTCTTATGATTTCCGATGAAAGGGGATTGAATGTTGCTCAAATTAGAGCCCGCCTGCGTAAATTTCAGGCCCGCATGGATGAGCTGGGGCTGGTAATTATTGATTATCTGCAGATGATTCAGCTGCCGGATGATTCGCCGCAAAATACGGCGCGTGCTATTGGTGATGTGGTACTGCAGCTGCGTAATCTGGCCTCTGAACTGGAATTACCTTTAATTCTAATTTCTCAGATCAGCCGCAGTTACAAAAGTCGATCCGATCAAAGGCCCGTGCTTTCTGATCTGCGTGATTCCGGTAATATTGAGGAAATAGCGGACAGCGTTATTTTTCTTTACAGGGAAGAACAAACCAGTGCTGCCGCCAGAGAAAAGGCTGAAATGGAAGGTACCGTAGGTGAGACAGATATAATTGTAGCCAAACAGCGTACAGGTCAAACGGGTTCTCTTAAACTGCAGTTCGATGATGACCATATACGTTTTCTTGATCCCGAAAACATGTCGGTAGAAGGAGCAATGCCCAATGAAGGATGATAGCGGTCTGCCGCTGAAAGCTTTTTATGCTCTCTGTAATTCCTATGCCGAACTGAAAGATGAGGGTGAGATTACTCAGAAGCAGTTTGAGGAAATCATGGAAATTTTAGATCAAATTGAAGAATTATCAGAAGAGGAATTAAGGGAAAGGTTGCAAAATATATTCCCAGATTACTCTCCTCACAACATCCCACAACCCGGCAGTGAAAACTCTCTCAAGGAAGATCTTATAGACAGGAACAGTTAAAATGTGTGATGTAAAAGTAAATATGTAATTAAGTAAAGCTCAAAAAGCTTAATTAAGGGTAATAAGACCCCAAGGAGATAAAAACCAGAAAGAGCAGCCCCGGGCCAATTTTCTTATGTCCCGGGCTGCTCTTTTATATTTGGCTCTTTTCCAAAATAACCGGTTATATTTTCATATAATGTGTAATCAGGGTTAATTCAGCCCTTAATTGACCGGGTTTATAAAGCTCTGGAATCTATGAAGTTTAGTTCACATGAAATTTTTTCTATTCACAACTGCGCAGGGCAGTTTCCATTACATTTAGAGTTTCATCCAGCTCTTCTCTGCTGTGAGCCAGAGAAACAAACATGGCTTCATATTGAGAAGGTGCTATATATATACCATTCTGCAGCATATTTTGGAAATATTCCGCATACAGTTCTGTATCAGAATCGCTGGCAGTATCATAGTCAATTACTTTTTCTTCCGTAAAGAATAAACTCAAAAGCGAACCAACCTGATTTATAGACAGCGGTAAGTTTATAGTTTCTTTCAGTTTTTCCATGCCACTTCTTAAATAATCCGCTTTTTGTTTGAGCTCTTCGTAAACACCTTCCTGTTGAATTAATTTCATCATCTGCAGCCCTGCCGTCATGGCCAGCGGGTTACCGGAAAGAGTTCCCGCCTGATAAACGGGACCGGTAGGTGCAACTTCATCCATAACTTCCTGCTTACCTCCGAATGCTCCGACCGGAAAACCAGCACCGATTATTTTACCCAGGCAGGTAAGATCAGCATCTACTTCATAATATTCCTGGGCTCCTCCTGCTGCAATTCTAAACCCTGTAATAACTTCGTCAAAAATCAGCAGCGCGTCATGCTCATTTGTAATCTCGCGTAAAAACTGTAAAAAGTCGGATTGAGGCGGTACAACGCCCATGTTAGCGGCTACAGGCTCCATTATGATGGCAGCTATATCGTCTCCCTGCTGCGCAAACACTTCTTTCATGGCCTGTTTGTCATTATAAGGTACAGAAATAGTCAGCTGAGCCAGATCTTCCGGAACCCCCGGACTATCGGGCAAACCCAGTGTAGCCGGCCCGGATCCTGCTTTAATTAAAAAGCTGTCTCCATGGCCGTGATAATTCCCGGTGAATTTTACAATTTTATCGCGCCCGGTATAACCGCGGGCAAGTCTAACAGCACTCATGGTAGCTTCAGTTCCGGAGTTGACCATTCTCACCCTATCAACAGAGGGAATAAGACTGACAATTTCTTCAGCCATTTCTGTTTCTACAATTGTGGGGGCACCAAAACTGGTTCCTTTATCGAGCTGCTCTGAAACAGCCTCCAGCACATCTTCCTGACAGTGGCCAAAAAGCATAGGGCCCCAGGAGTTGACAAAATCTATGTATTCATTGCCATCAATGTCATAAATTTTGCAGCCTTCTGCCCGCTCAATAAAGATCGGCTCCTCTCTGACAGAAGAAAAAGCCCGGGCCGGACTATTGACTCCTCCTGGCAAATACTGCCTGGCTCGATCATATTCTTCCCGTGAACGTTCAAACATTTGATTATCACTCCCCTTTATTAAATAAGTGTTAAAATATATGATAATATAGGCTTCATAACCAGTGAATTAAAAGGCGATGTGTTAATGGAAATTTTTTGCAGCCCCTTAAAAATACTGCAAACTGGCCTTTTTCAGTTTTTCTTCAGTGCGCAAAATCTTCCAGTCAATATATTCAATCGCAGTTTCCAGCTGCTCTACTTTGGCCTGCAGATCTTCTTCATTACGGGCATGAACCACGGTGAATATTTGGTAGGGCCAATCGGGAGTAGTTGGCCTGCGGTAACAGTGACTGATAAATTCAAAAGTGGCCAGCTTTTGCCCCATACTGTCACATTTCTCCTCGGGCACCTGCCAGACCACCATGGCATTGTTTTTGAAACCACTTTTCTTCTGGGCTACCAGTGGTGCTATTCTTCTTAATATACCTTCTGCCTGCATTTTTTTCAGCCGTTTTAAAACTTCATTTTCCTCGATCCCGATATTGTCGGCCACTTCAGCATATGGTCGAGAAGTCAAAGGCAAATTTTCCTGCAGTTCGGCAATCAGCTGTTTATCCGTGCTGTCTGGTGTATAATCAGTCATCTTTTACGTCCCCCTCCGTTTTCTGTTTTTTCTCTTCTTTACGGGAATTAAGGTCCATTTTTACTCCCAGTTTGTATTTTTTCAAGCGGGGGAGACGCAAAAATTCTAATCCTGCTTTCCTTTCCAGTTTCTTTATTTCCTGCTCCAGCTCTTTTTCGGGCGGTACAGAAAGAGTAAACCACATGTTATAATCATGATTGCGGCGGTAATTATGTGTTACTCCCTGGTGTGCATTTATTGTTGATTTAACTTCTGCAAATCTATTTTCGGGAACTCTGGCTGCTAAAAGAATACTGTCCCATCCCAATTGTTGCGAAGAAAATATGCCGCCCAGTCGACGGATATAGCCGGCTTCTTTCAAGGTTTTTAAGCGAGAAATAACTTCCTGCTCACTTAAGTTCAACTTTTCTGCCAGAGACGCAAAAGGTTCTGCAGTGAGGGGCAGCCCTTTTTGAGCAGCAGTTAAAATTTTTTTATCCCTGGAATCTAATTCTTCCATTTAAATTCAACCTCCTTCTTTAACCCGACACCAGGGATCAGCTGCCAGAATATTATTCCGGGAGTAATAATAAGCCCTGGCCCGACACCCCCCACATATATCTACATACTCACACTGGCCGCATTCTCCTTCATAACAGGTATAATCCCGCAGGTTTTGTAATTTTTCATTTTCCTGCCAGATTTCTGCAAAGGATTTTTCTTTGACATTCCCCAGTGAAACCGGCAGATAAGGGCAGATATGAACCTCCCCTTCCGGAAGAATGCAGCAGTATGAAACCCCGGCAAGACAGCCGCGGCTGTAACGTAAACTGAGGTCCATTTTATCTGCCTGCACCATAAATTGAGGGGCACAGGTGGGTTTTATTTCTATATCTGTTTCTTGAGATTTTTTGAGAACATACTCAATCATTCTCTGGTATTCCTCGGGTCTGAGGGCGGCTTCCTCAATTTCTTTGCCCCTTCCCGTGGGCACCAAAAAGAAAGGGTGAAAAGCTCTGGCTCCAATATCTTCTGCCAGCCGTATCATCCCCTCTATATCATCTTTATTATCTCTGGAGATAGTAGCGTTGATCTGCACAGACATATTAAGCTCCACAGCCTTTTTAGCAGCTCCGACGGCATATTCCCAGCTGCCTTCAACCCTGCGAAACTCATCATGCAGATGAGCCTCAGAACTATCTATGCTGATACCCATACCTTTAAGTCCGGCCTGCTGTAGCTCCTTTATTTTATCTTCAGTTAAATTAACGGCATTGGTACCCAGCACCGGATACAAATCTAAAGAGCTGGCATAAGTAACCAGCTCAACCAGATCCTCTCTCAATAGAGGCTCTCCTCCACTTAAAATCACCATGGCAAAACCTTCTGCTTTCAATTCTTCCAGCAGATTTTTGCCCTGTTCGGTATTCAGTTCATTTTTTAAACTGCCGGCTTCCGGGCCGGAATCACGATAACAGTGCTGACATTTTAAATTACAGCGCCTCGTTATATTCCACGACACCATCTTCATTATAATTGCCTGCTTTCTGCAAAATTTAGAGCATGATAGGTTATGATAAGGTCTGCACCTGCTCTTTTGATGGAAGTCAGTATCTCTTCCATAATAGCTTCCTTATTTACCAGCCCTTCCCGGGCTCCAGTACAGGCCAGAGAAAATTCACCACTGACATTATAAGCTGCTACCGGCAGATCCACCTCATCTTTGACTCTTTTAATGATATCCAGATAGGCTAACGCCGGTTTGACCATAACTATGTCAGCACCTTCTTCTATGTCAAGCCGCACTTCTTTGAGGGCTTCCCGGGCATTAGCAGGATCCATTTGATGAGTTGAACGATCACATCCATCTTCAGATTCCGCCGCTGCTCGAAAAGGTCCATAAAATGCGGAATTATATTTGGCGGAATAGGACATGATAGGAATATGCTGAAAATCATTTTGGTCGAGCCGGGATCTAATAGCTTTCACTCTACCATCCATCATATCAGAAGGGGCTACCATATCTGCGCCATTTTCTGCATGAGAAAGAGCCATATCTGCTAGATAGGGTAAAGTTGCATCATTATCTATAAAACCGTCTTTGACAATCCCACACTGCCCATGAGAAGTATAACCACATAAACATACATCTGTAATTATATACAGTTCGGGGAATTCCCGGGACAAAATTTGACAGGTCTGCTGTACAGCCCCATCATCAGCTCGCGATCTGCTGCCGGTTTCATCCTTTTCGGCGGGAATTCCAAACAATATAACTCCTTTAATACCACTTTTTACTATCCTTTCCGCTCTGCGGCGCAGTTGATCATCGGGGGACAGGTGATAATTACCGGGTAAAGTATCAATTTCCTGACAAATATCCCGGCCTTCCTTAATAAATAAAGGGTATACTAAATCATCTAAACCAGTTGTGGTTTCACCGGTTAGCTCTCTTAATTTATCCTGATATCGCAGTCTGCGCGGTCGACGGCGCAAAATATTCACACCTCCAAAATTAGTTTAGTATTCTCAGAAATCATGATTTAAAATTCTATATACAGAAAAGGAAAATTAAATTGCACTGATTTCGCTGTCGGTCAGATAACAGCCGGGATCAGAAGCCCAGTAATCTCCGGCTAAAAATTCTGCTCTGGTCCTCATGTTACCATTACAAATTTCAAACCACTTACACTCACTACAACGACCCGTTATATATTCCCGGCGGCTGCGCAGTTTCCGCAGCAGCCGTGGTGGTGAATTCTTCCAGATATCGGCAAAAGATTTCTCCCTTATATTCCCCACACTATGGGCAAAACTAAACTGATCGGGATGAACTTCTCCCTGCCAGTCAATACAGGCTATAGCCTGACCTGATCTATTGCCACCACTTCGCTGCAAATATTTATAAACCTTTTCTGCTCTGCTGTCACCTTCTTTTTTTAATCTTAAATACAGAAAAACTCCGTCCGTCTGATTGGCTACTGTCAAAATTTCTTTATTTTGATCACTGCTCTGCAGTTTTTTGGCCCTGGTAATAATATCGTCTATAAGCTGTCGCTGAACATTATCAGTCATTAATTCTTTTTGCAGACTGCTGCCTTTCCCCTGAGGAACTAGATGATAAAGGCAGAGACGGGGAATATCCTCTTCCTGCATTAATTGAAATATGGAGTCTATTTCCTCTCGGTTTTGTTCTACCATAGTAAACCGCAGGCCAACTTTTTGCCCTGCTTTTTGACAGTTCTTTATTCCTGCCAAAGTTTTCTGATAGGCCTTATTGTGACCGCGAAATCTATTGTGGGTAATAGAGTCACCGTCCAGACTTATACCTACATAACTAACACCAAGTTTTTTTAGTTGACGGGCAGTTTTCAAATCAATTAAAGTCCCATTACTGGAAAGAGCAACCATCATCCCCTGTTCTCGAGCAAAGGCAATTAATTCTTCTATATCCTCTCGCAGCAGCGGTTCTCCTCCAGAAAAAAGCAGAACAGGCACATTCATATAACCGAGATCGGAAATCAGTTTGCGGGCTTCTCTGGTGGAAAGTTCCCGGGGATGCGGTGATGATTTTTCGCCCGCATAACAGTGACGACAGTTAAGATTACAGGCCCTGGTCACATTCCAGACCACAACCGGCCCTTTATTTTTGCCTGTACCGGTCAAGCTGCTCTGGCTCGCTTCACTATAACGCAAACTATCCGTCATATCTTCTATATCCCTTAAGAGTCTGCTTATATTAAGCATGGCCTTTATTCTCCCTGCCAAATTTTTTAAGAACGGCATTAAATAAACCCTCAGCTGTGTACTCCTCAGCCGTGACGGCCACTTCGATGCCTTTTTCGCGGGCGGTCTCGGCAGTTATAGGTCCAATGGCCGCTCCTTTTACTGCTGGCAGTTCCGTATTTTCCAGCTGCTCCATGAGGCAGGTAACAGTTGATGAGCTTGTGAAAGTTATCAAATCAAAAACACCATCAGCAAGACTTTGTTTCACATCTTCCGGAATTCGGGCTGCTTCTGTTCTATAAGCGGCTATTTCTTTAACTTCGCGACCGGCTTCTTGCAGTCCATCATGCAGAAGCGACCTGGCAGCAGGTGTGCGGGGAAGTAAAATTTTATCTTCAGCTTCTGTTCTGTTCAGCAATCCGGAAAGAACTTCTTCAGCCACGAATTCTTCCGGCATAAAGTCGACTTTAAGTTTTAAATCTTCCAGTTTACCACCTGTTTTGCTACCTATGGCCGCAATATTTATTCCGGCCAGATTCCGTATATCTATTTCTAATTCCTGCATGCGTCTGAAAAATTTATCTACTCCATTCTGGCTGGTAAAAACGATCCAGTCATAATCATCGATTTGCTGAAGAACGTTATTCAACTGTTCGCTATCTGCGGGAGGTGAAATTTTAATGGCAGGCGCCTCTCTTACCACTGCCCCGGCTCGAGAAAACATTTGAGACAGCTTCTTAGCCTGATGTGAAGGGCGAGTATTAAGTATTCTCAAATTTCTCAGAGGAAGCCGCTGTCTCCAGGCCAGATTTTCACTCTCATTTACCACCTCTCCCACTACTATCACGGCCGGTGGTGAAATACAGTCCTCCCTAACCAATGCGCCGGCTTCCTCCAGCGTAGAAATAAATGAGCGCTGTTCCGGACAGGTCCCCCGTTCTATTAAGGCCACAGGCGTTTCTCTGGATCGTCCGGCATCTATAAGTCTGCGGCAAATCCGCGGGAGATTACCTACCCCCATCAAAAATATAAGAGTGTCGGGTCCCAGGGCCAGATGTTCCCAGTTATGACTGCTTTCTTCTTTGTCGGGGTCTTCATGTCCGGTAATTACTGCTACCGAAGAAGCTTTACCCCGGGTAGTAGCAGGAACTCCTGCGTAAGCGGGAACAGAGAGAGCTGAGGTTATACCCGGTATTACCTGAAAAGGAATCCCCTGCTGTTTAAGATAAGCTGCCTCTTCTCCCCCGCGGCCAAATAAAAAGGGATCGCCTCCTTTTAATCTAACAACCTGTTTATCCTGCCGGGCTTTTTCCGCCATCAATTCGTTAATTTCATCCTGTGTTAATTTATGTTCCCCCGGCTTTTTTCCCGCATAAATCAATTCACAATCTTTTTGGGCATGATTGAGTAACGCTGTTTCAATTAATCTATCATAAATCACCACATCCGCTTCCTGCAAAACATCTTTGCCCCGGCAGGTTAAAAGTCCCGGGTCTCCCGGCCCTCCTCCTACCAGGTAAACTTCTCCTGACATATACTCAAACCTCCTCTTCGAGCAGATCGGCTGCTCCCAATTCCAGCAATTTTCCAGCCAGCTCTGCTGCAATTTCTTTCCCTTTATCAATATTACCAGTAATATCTTCTTTTATATATTTTTTGCCTTCTCTATCCCCTACCATGCCAAATAATTCTATCTTTTCCTCTATAGTGCGGGCATAACAACCTATAGGCACATGACAGCCGCCTCCCAATTCAGCCAATAAAGTTCGCTCAGCTTTGAGACAGGAAACAGTATTTTTATCCTCCAATTTTTTCAGCTGAGACTCCAGCCATTTATTATCTTCCCTGATTTCCACTGCCAGACCACCCTGCCCGGCAGCAGGCAAAAATTTTCGCGGAGAAAAATAATAGCTTATATTGTCAGAAAGATTCATCCTGTTTAAACCTGCTGCCGCCAGCACTAAAGCGTCATAGTCCTGTTCCCGTAACTTTCGCAATCTGGTATCGACATTGCCCCTCACGGAAGCAACTTCCAGATCAGGTCTTCTCTGCAATAATTGAGTGCGCCGCCGCACACTGCCAGTACCTATTTTAGCTCCCCGGGGAAGTTCTTCCAGATTATTATAGTTTTCAGCCACAAGTACATCTCGAGGATCTTCCCGCGCTGGCAGAGCTGCCAGCTTTAAATCTGATGGCATGTCAGTGGGCACATCTTTCAAACTGTGTACCGCCATATCAATTTCTCGCTGCAGCAGGGCTTTTTCAATTTCTTTCAGAAAAATCCCTTTGCCATCTATTTGGGCCAGAGGTTGGTCCAGTTTTCTGTCACCGGTTGTTTCAATTAATTTAATCTCCACCACAATATCTTCCCCGGAAAACAGCCGCTGTAAGCGGGTTTTTATCTCCGCTGCCTGCAGTTTTGCCAGCTGGCTGGACCGGGTGCCTATTACCAATTTATTTTCGGACAATTATCTTCACATCCTTTTTTAGGAGCTTCTCCAAAACAGCTAGTAGAATCAGGTTTTAGTCCCTCTTCATAATGCTTATTATTGGAAGCTATAGAAGCTTAGTTCACATGAAATTTTTTCTAATTTAGGTTTAGTCTTCGGCCCAAAAATAGCGCTTCCTTCGCGAAAGCTCATCCATGAGCTTACGCTCAGCCCGACACATCCTGAGCCGGGGCACAATTTTTTGGCCAT
>CAYOFJ010000026.1:0-9173 GCA_964403065.1 uncultured Halanaerobiaceae bacterium
CAATTAAAGCAAGTCTTAAAAATTTAAGCAGTTGTTATGTAGACGTATTAAAATATTTAGTTCCGACTGAGAGCATTATAATATATTTCTTCGTAAGCTTCCCTATTTATATCTCTGGGATTCCCTACAGTTTGAGGGTCTTCTTCAGCTGCTTGGGCCAGTTCTGGCACTTCCTCTTCTGTAACTCCTAATTCTCGCAAAGTAGGTAAACCTATGTCTTCAGTAAGTTCATAGACTGCTTTTACTCCCATTTCTGCCGCTTCTTTATCTGTCATTTCCCAGACATTTTCTCCCAGCGCTTCAGCTATTCTCCTGAATTTTTCTGGTCTTCCCATCCAATTATATTCCATCACCGGTGCCAGCACTGCCCCCACTGCTGTGCCATGAGGTATATCAGGCTTCATACCCCCGAGGCTGTGAGTCAGGGCATGAACAGCACCAGCGCTTTCACTGCCGTAAGAAAGCCCGGCCAGCATTGCAGCCTGAGCCATATAAAATCTTGCTTCTAAATCTTGAGAATTAGCCACAGCTCTGCGCAAATATTTGCCACAGTATTCGATCGCCAGCAAAGCCACCGAATCTGTCATGGGCTGAGCATAATGAGAAGTAAAACATTCAATAGCATGGGCCAGCGCATCCATGCCGGTACCAGCTGTTATGCGAGCCGGCATTGACACATGTAATTCGGGATCAATCAAGGCTATATGGGGAGCAATTAATGGTCCTCCCACATTAAACTTTACCTGTCGTTCATGATCTGTGATTACCGCCCACATGGTCACTTCGCTGCCAGTTCCTGCTGTAGTGGGAATAGCAATTAAGGGGGTTATCCTTTTTTCGAGGGGATTTTTCCCAAATTCATAATCTTTAATGGAGCCACCATGACTGACTAATACTCCAATACCTTTGGCTGTGTCTATCGAACTTCCTCCTCCCAGAGCAATTATTCCATCACAATTTTTGTTCTGGAATACATCCCGGCCTTTATCTACAGTAACTGTATCAGGATTGGCCTGTACTTCGGAAAATACCTCATATTCCACTTTTGCTCCTTTCAAAACCTGAGTGATTTCATTCAAAAGTCCAGCCTCTATAATTCCTTCATCAGTAACAATAAACGGCTTTTTAATTTCTTTTTCCTCCAATAAATCTGGTAATTCTGTTACTGAACCAACTCCGGTTATAATTTTTGTTGGCATTTGAAAACTTTTAGTTTTATAAATATTTAGCATATAAGTTATTGCCTCCCAGGGTAATATAATAATGTTTTGAAAATTCTCTTAATGTATATTTCTGGATATAATTCAAATATCCTCTTTTAACTAATATAAAAATTCGGGCAGAAGTTGTCTGCCCGAATTAATTCTATATATTTTACATTTTGTTTTTTCATCGATTAATTTGGATTTAATCGGTAATTTCTTCCCAATCCACCAGGGAAAAATCATCATCAAAAAGTTCTACAGAATCTCTAATGCCAGAAGTGGCAAAGACCTCCTGATCTTCGCTAATGAAAAGTGCTTCCATGTTTTCTGTCTCTTCGATTATTTCTCGTCCTTCAAGACCCCTGACCAAAATTCCTGTAGAATAAGCATCTGCTTTAACAGGATCATCGGTTATAATTGAAGCACTAATTATATTATGAGTGGTAGGATAGCCAGTGGAGGGATCAATTATATGATGATATTCTTCGCCCTCTTCTTCAAAATAACGCTCATAATCCCCGGATGTGACAATAGCTCGAGAGGTGTCAAGATTATCTTCGTCCACATCAACCGCTGCCATCACTTCTCCGCGAGCAGAACGCGGATGCTGTATACCTATACGCCAGGGAGATTGATCGGGCTTCATTCCTTTTAGTGTTATATTGCCACCCAGATTAATAAAGGCACTTTGAATTTCAGTTTCTTCTAAAACATTATAAGATTCTATCGAAGCATATCCCTTCGCAATTGCTCCCAGATCAAGCTTCATTCCTTCTTCATCCAAACCAACTTCTCTGTTGTCTTCATCAAATGAAATGTTTTCATAATTAACCAGCTCTAATGTATCATTAATTTCTTCCCGGGCAGGAACTGAGGGACCATCAACACTACCCCAGCCCCAGAGCAGAGTTAGAGCACCTATTGTAGGATCAAAATCTCCTTCTGTCTCTCTAGCATATTTTACTGAATCTTTTAATAAATTAAACGTACCTTCACTTACTTCTACTTTACTGGTACCAGCGTTCTCATTTATGCGGGAAATTTCGCTTTCAGCATCGTATATATCCAGCTTGTCATCTATCTCCTCCAGCCTTCTAAAAACCTGATCAACAGCCTCTCTGCCTTCATCTTCACCGGTTGCATATACCCTGACTCGATTAATGGTATCGAGTATTAGAGCCGTATCTTCATATTCTACTAAATCTGTTCCAGAAGTATCATCTGGCTCCTGAGTAAACAGGCCAAATCCGATCACCAATAATATTATAACCAGAGATATCGCTGTCAAAATTTTGCTATTCATAATTTTCTTTCCTCCCAGCTAATTTATACCTGCAAAATGCTTCAATTGCGTGAGCTTCCAGTATAATCTAAAAATGAAGCGGGCAAAAATTGAAAAACTGGCAAATTTTTCGGTGGCGGCCACAAAATAAACTCTATCACTTGATTCCTTGCCTGTACTTAAGGAAGTATTATGAAAACATTTAATATAATTAAATCCCGCATTATCTAAAGCTTTATCGATTTTAACAAGGGAAAAAGAGGTTTCTCGATGCTGCTCGTGGAAAAAACCCTGGTGATCATCAAGATTTATAGTAAGTTTAACTTTCCAAATATCATTCTCTTTATCGACAATATCCTGCCACTTACAATCGAAATTTTCTCCATAAAAATCGGTATAACCGGGTTCAATTTGATGAAGACGAGCCCGGGTATTAAAATCAAAAATAAACAAACCTTCATCTGCTAAATGATCCTGAACCCTGTGAAAAACCAGCTCTAAATCTTCCAAAGTTAAAATATAATTCATACTATCAAAAACCGAATAAATAAAATCATATTTTTTAGCAAGTGAAAAATCCCTCATGTCCTGACAGAATAACTCTCCAGAAAAGTCGGTTTCAGCAAGCTTTTTCTCTGCCTCTGCCAGCATAGAAGAAGATTTATCCATTCCATCGATAGTATATCCTTTTCTAATAAATCTTTCCATCATATTCCCGGTGCCGCAGGCCAATTCTAAAATCTTCTCTGGAGCATCTTTTCTATGATATTTCCATAAAAATTCTATATAATCAAACCAGTAATCATAGGGCACAGAATCCATAACTTCATCATAAATTCTGGCAAATGCCCCGTAACTTTCGCTGGAAGATTGACAGT
Organism: uncultured Halanaerobiaceae bacterium; assembly: GCA_964403065.1. Taxonomy (GTDB): domain Bacteria; phylum Bacillota; class Halanaerobiia; order Halanaerobiales; family Halarsenatibacteraceae; genus Halarsenatibacter. The sequence goes on from CAYOFJ010000026.1 coordinate 3,366, forward strand.
ATGAATCTTCTACCCTGTTCACAAAACTCGCCCCCCGGCCCGAACTAATTATAATAATTGAAACTTATCAATCTATTGCATTCTTGATGAAAGTAATAAGCCGTTTTTTCCCGGCTCTATTTTTGGCTGAAGTCAACAAAACCTTTTCCATTTCCACTTCTAATTTATTAGCAATCATTTCACGCTGCGGTTTCAGTTTACTGCGACTTAATTTATCACATTTTGTGGCTGCTATTATAAAATCTAAACCTGCGGATAACAACCAATCCATCATCAGGTGGTCATCCTGACTCGGCTCATGCCGGGCATCGACAATCTGAATTATACCACGCAAATTCCTTCTATGGTGCAAATAGTCTTCAATTAAAAAAGCCCATTTTTCTTTTTCCTCTTCAGGAACTTTAGAATAACCATATCCAGGTAAATCAACCAGACAAAAACGATCATCCACTCTGTAAAAATTAATACTTCTGGTTCTACCTGGAGTGGAGCTAATTCTGGCCATTTTCTTGCGGCCCAATAACATATTTATCAGAGAAGATTTGCCCACATTTGAACGCCCGGAAAAAGCCACCTCAGGAAACATATGGCGTGGATATTGGTCAGCATCATGAACACTTTTAACAAAGTCAACTTTATCAAACATAATTTTTCCCGCCCATCTAAATTCTACAAAATTTTCGCCCGCAAAATCACCTGTTTATAAACTCGGTTGTTCTCCAAATCACACAGAATCTTCCCGGCCGCAGAAAATTACCAGTAAAATAATAATTAAGGAGATAATATCCCCACAAGGACATTATCTCCTTTAAATGGCTTATAATTTTAAAACCATGGCAATTATCTTAGGCTGTTTCCTCTCTATTGTCACTATGACGTATCAATTTGGGCTCTTCATCTTCTTCTACAACTTCTTTGGTTATAATGCATTTTTGTATATCACTATATGTCGGTAATTCATACATTACATCCAGTATAGAATTTTCAACTACAGATCTTAAACCGCGAGCACCACTGTTTCGTCCCAGAGCTTTTTCCGAAATTGCCATTAAAGCATCATCGGTAAATTCCAGCTCTACATCATCCATAGCAAAGAATTTTTTATACTGTTTAACCAGAGCATTTCTGGGAGTAGTTAAAATTTCAACCAGATCTTCCTCTACCAGTTCGTCAAGAGTTACCAGTACCGGCATACGACCGATAAACTCGGGAATTAATCCGTAATGCAGCAGGTCTTGAGGAAGAACATGTTTTAAAGTTTCTCCTATATTTTCTTTTTCTTCCTGTGATTCAATTTCGGCGCCAAATCCCAGAGATTTTTCTTTTATCCGGTTTTCTATCATATCTTCCAGGCCATCAAAAGAACCGCCAGCAATAAATAGGATATTTGATGTATCAATCTGGATAAACTCCTGATGAGGATGTTTTCTTCCACCCTGGGGAGGTACACTGGCCGTAGTGCCTTCTAAAATCTTGAGCAGAGCCTGCTGTACACCTTCACCGGATACATCTCTGGTAATAGATGGATTCTCAGATTTTCTGGCCACTTTATCTATTTCGTCAACATAAATAATTCCTTTTTCAGCTTTTTCTACATCATAATCAGCGGCCTGTATTAATTTCAACAAAATATTTTCCACATCTTCACCTACATAACCGGCTTCAGTCAAAGAAGTAGCATCTGTTATAGCAAAAGGAACATCTAAAATTCTGGCCAGAGTCTGAGCCAGCAATGTTTTGCCACAACCGGTAGGGCCTATCATCATTATATTACTTTTTTCCAGTTCAACATCATCTATTTTCATATCAGAGTTTACTCTCTTGTAATGGTTATATACTGCTACCGATAATGTTTTTTTGGCTCTTTCCTGACCAATAACATATTGATCAAGAATATCTTTTATCTCAGTAGGATTGGGCAAATCCTGAAGATTTAAATCCATGTCTTCATCCAGTTCTTCTTCTATTATTTCATTGCAGAGATCGATGCATTCATCACAGATATAAACACCGGGCCCGGCAACTAACTTTTTAACCTGTTCCTGGTTTTTTCCACAAAAAGAACATTTTAATTGGCCTTTTTCCTCACCGAATTTAAACATTCAATCACCTCATTAAAAATCTATTGATCCTGGAGTTCGCTGCGAGTAATTATATCGTCTATAATTCCATATTCTTTGGCTTCCTCAGCATCCATAAAATAGTCACGTTCTACATCTTTTTCAATTTCTTCCACAGACTTCTCAGTGTGCTCACTGAGAATTTCATTTAAAATTTCTCTGATTCTTAAAAGCTCTTCTACATGAACTTCTGCTTCGCTGGCTTTGCCCTGAATACCACCAGCAGGTTGATGTATCATAACTCGTGAATAGGGGAGACCATGTCTCTTTCCTTCAGCACCAGCAGCCAGCAATAGCGCTCCGGCGCTTGCAGCCTGCCCCATACAAATTGTTGAAACATCAGGTTTAATATACTGCATGGTATCGTACATGGCCAGAGCTGCGGTCACAGAACCTCCTGGACTATTGATATAAAGATAAATATCTTTATCAGGGTCTTCTCCTTCCAGGAAAAGCATCTGCGCTATAACCAGATTGGCAATCTCATCAGTAACATGAGAACCCAGAAAAACAATTCTATCTTTTAGCAGACGAGAATAAATATCGTAAGAACGCTCACCCCGTCTGGTCTGCTCAACTACCATAGGTACTAAATTCATTAAAACACCTCCAGCTATATTAACTAAAAGGTCCTTATTTCTATTTTAATTGTTTTCTAACAAGAAATCAATAGTTTTTTCCATTTTCAAGCCACGTTTTAAATCTTCCAGCTGCCCCTGCATCTGTAAAAATTGCTTAATCTGTTCAGGATCTTGATCATTTTGTGAGGCAATTTCTTCCACCTGCTCATTTATTTCTTCTTCATTAACTTCTATATCTTCCGCTGCAGCAATTGCCTCTAAAACCAAATTATTTCTAGCTCTTTTGTGAGCATCTTCCCGGTTTTCTTCTCGCCACTCTTCCTCATCAAGACCACTATAGGAGAAGAATTCTTCCACATCTACACCCTGAGATTGCAAATTTTGTACAAGCTGTTGATACATCTGATTTAATTCTTCTTCCACCATTTTTTCAGGCACTTCTACCTCTGCTTCTTGCGAAACTTTTTCGATAATTTCATTTTCGGCCTGACGTCTTTCCTGCTCTTCCCGGCGCTCCTTCATTTCTTCTCTTATTTGCTCTTTCATTTCTGCAAAAGTTTCATAATCGCCGGCTTCCTGAGCAAATTCATCATCCAATTCAGGCACTTCTTTTTCCTTAATTTCTTTAATTACAACTTCAAAAATAGCTTCTTCTCCGGCCAGATCTTCTGCTTCATAGTCTTCCGGGAAGGTAATAGAAATTTCATGTTCTTTATCTTCGTCCACTTCTTTACCAATTAATTTTTCTTCAAACCCGGGAACAAAATCTCCCGAACCAATTTCTAGAATATATTCTTCTGCCTGGCCACCGGGAAAAGTTTCTCCATCAATATATCCGGTGAAATCTATGACTACATGATCACCTTCCTGGACCATAGTGCCATCTGAACTTACGAGTTGACTATGCTCTTCCTGCATCTGTTCTATAGCTTCTTCAACTTCTTCTTCCTCAACTTCTACTTCTTCTCTTTCAACCTCAAAACCAGTATATTGACCCAATTTAACTTCAGGTTTTACCTCAACTTCAGCTGTAAAAGACCCCTCTTCGTCTCGAGCAATATAATAATCCTCTATATCAGGTTGATCTATTGGTTCAATATCAATTTCTTCCAGCGCTTCAGAATACTGAGTAGGTATCAATATATCCAAAGCATCTTTATGAAATATTTCTTCTCCATATTTCGATTCCAGCACTTTCCGCGGAACCTGCCCCTGTCTAAAACCGGGAACATCCACTTCTTCTACCACTTTATTGTAAGCCTGATCAAGCGCATTATTGACAGCTTCTTTTTCGATAGTAACCCTCAGTCGAACGCGATTTCCTTCCAGATCATCCTTTTCAATGTTCATTACCATAAACTTACGCCTCCTTAACTTTTATGAGTCGATCCTTTAAAAAATAATTTCTAAAAACTTCCTGTTTGCAAATATTATTAAATAATCCCCGACTGGGCTCAGCCCGGCACGGGGTAAATTTAACAAATCAGTTCAAATATAAATAAAATGGTGCGGAGGGAGGGATTCGAACCCACACAGGGAAACCCCACTAGATCCTAAGTCTAGCGCGTCTGCCAGTTCCGCCACCTCCGCACTTTTTTATTTAATCTCATTCTAAAACCAGTACAATGTTAGCATATAACTGTTATTATGTCAAGATATCTTGCTTTTACGGTCAAAATTTATATTTGACCAGAACGATTATGCCCGCATGGGAAAATGTTTTTTAATTTTAGGCAGGAAACAAAAAATAAATATAGAAAAGATTTTATAGAGACGTCCAAAGATATAAATATTTTTAATAACCAAAAATAATAAAAAGGGGAGCCTCACCGGAGGCTGAGAGGATGGTAAGCATCGACCCTTATTACCTGATCCTGATAATGCAGGCGCAGGGAAAAATTATGTTATCTCTCCTCCAGTATTCCGGTAGCTTCCAAAAAAGGAGGAGCTTTTATTATGTCTTCAAAAAGAGTCAGGTTGTTGGCTGAAATCGCAGTTGCTGCTGCACTTTCCACTGTATTAAGTTTTATTACTATCTGGAGAATGCCCCAGGGGGGCTCGGTCAATTTAGAAATGCTGCCAATTTTATTTATAGCTTTTCGCTGGGGTGGAGTTCCTGGACTTTTAACGGGTCTAGTTCATGGTTTATTACAGCTAATAACTGGCCCTTATATCGTTCACCCGGCCCAATTAATTCTTGACTATCCCCTAGCTTACACACTGTTAGGTCTGGCAGGTTTCATACCCGTCTTTACTGCTGCCGGTAAAATAAAATCTTTCTCTATGATATTAGCTTTAATTCTGGGGGGAGGCGCAAGACTCTTTTCTCATATTTTATCAGGGGTAATATTTTTCGCCCATCTAGCCCCTGAGGGCCAAAATCCCTGGGTGTATTCTTTCATCTACAATATTTCTCATCTACTTCCAGCTCTGGTAATTTCAGCAGTAGTAATTGCAGTCCTGTTCAAGCAAAGAGAAAATATATTTTTAACGGGCAAAAAATCTCTTTATAATTCTAGCCAGTGAATTAATTGAAAAAACACCGGAGGAAAAGCCCCCTCCGGTGTTTTAATTAATTACAAGCTAAATTTCTGTTCACATAAACTTTTGACATGTTTATATTTAGGACATTTGTCCGGATTTAACAATTAGTAATAATCCGGGAATAATAAGTTTATTTCTCTTTCAGCTGAGTCTGGTGAATCAGAAGCATGCATTATATTATCGGGTTCCATATCATGAGCAAAATCACCGCGAATTGTTCCCGGATTCGCCTCCACCGGATCTGTAGCCCCCATTATGGTTCTTACTCTTTTTATGGTATTTTCTGTTCCGCTCAATATTAAAGCTACCATCGGTTCTCCAGCAAAACCTCCCACAATACTTTCATAAAAATCTTTGCCTTTATGCTCTTTATAAAGTTCAGCCAGTGTTTCCCGGGGAAATCTTGCCAGTTTCATTTCTTCAATGGTAAAATTAGCTTTCTCCAATCTCTGTAAAATTTCTCCTACCAGCTGCCGTTTTACTGCCTGTGGCTTCAAAAGAACTAGCGTTTCTTCAGCGGACACACATATCACCTCTTATTATGTAATATTATCAGTTTTCCT
>CAYOFJ010000026.1:9183-14097 GCA_964403065.1 uncultured Halanaerobiaceae bacterium
CCTCATTTTCACCTGTAAAAAAGTATTCAGGAATTTCTCGTTTACGGTCTGACTGATAAACCTCAGGTTTATTTAAGATATTGTTCAGCCTTTCATAATAATTACCTGCCGTGGCTTTCCAGGTATACTTGTTTTTAACTCTCTTCCGACCGGCATGGTGAAATTCCTGCCATTTTTCACTATCTCCTACTACCTGTAAAATACCTTCTGCGATATCCTCAGGATTCTCAGGATCTACTAAAATGCCAAATTGCTTATCCTTTTCCTGTAAAATCTCCTCTGGCCCCCCATTTTCCGTAGCTATTACGGGCAAACCAGAGGCCATAGCTTCTATAGGAGCCAGGCCAAAAGGTTCGTGAAAAGAAACCAGAGCAAAAACGGATTTCTTTTCAGCCAGAACTCTATAGCAGGAAGCTAATTCCTGTTGACTGCCCAGAGAAAACATACTCACTTTTCCTTCCAGATTATTATTTTCAATAACCTCCATAATATCATCCAGAACCTTTTTTTCATCTGCATCCACATTTTCATACCCGGTAAAAGGATTGTCTATCCCCCGAAGCGTCATAACCAAATTGGCCTTTTTCTGCAGCTCTTTATTCCGGGCGAAAGCTCTGACAAGTCCAATATGATTTTTCTTTTCGTCAAGTCTGCTGGCGGCAATAACAGCCGGTTTATCCCTGCGGCCTTCCTCCAGATCACGTTCAAATTTTTCAGCAATCAAATCCTTTATCCTTCTGTCATCTTCATCAAGTTCGGTATTAAAAATATCCAGATTAACCCCGGGAGGAACCACAGCAAATTTCTTTGCATTCTCAGGGTCGACGACCTCACGATAGGCAGGGTGTGAATACTGTGTTTTTCTTTCCTGATTGGTAGAGACAAATATTGTGGAAGAATTAGCCATACTCACTCTTTCTGCTGCCAGGCGCAAATGAAATTTAAAACGCTCCAGCATATTTTCCAGATTATTAAAATTTACATCCAGCTTATCCATTTTTTGTGCACCCAATGAATGTCCGGTGAAAGTAAAAGGAATATCATTTCTTTCTGAAAACATTGCCCCGGCTAAACCACCATCACCATAATGAGTTGTTACTATATCCGGCCAATTATTCTCTTCACTGTAAAAATCCTCAATGCCCCGGACATACTCAAATAAGTGAGGCCAGAGTCTCTCTTTGTTTAAAAACTCATCACCACCAAAAGGTATGCGAATAATACGCACCAGATCACTCCGATCATAACCATCCTGAAAAGAAGAAAATTCTGGCCACTCAGAATCTTTTATCAACCTGGTTATTATATCGACTTTTACCTCCAGTTCTTCTGCCAGCGCCAGGGCTACTTCCTTGACATAAACCAGCTGACCTCCAAAATCAGGATGCTCGGTCCAGTAACTATCATCGGGGTCAAAATTTCCCTGAGGATTAAAGAAAGCAATCAATCCCGGCTCATTACTCATTAAAATCACCTCTAAGCAAAAAAATTATACTTCTGCTCAAGTTTTGGCAGAGGAGGAGTGTTAGACATAGCCCCCACCTGTTTGAGATTTTCAGCTGCCATAGCATTTCCCAGCTGTATACATTTATCAAGTACCCTGCCAGCAAAAACACCTGCGTAAAAACCTGACCAAAAAGCATCCCCAGCTCCCGTGGTATCAACAACCTCTTCTGCCAGGGAAGAATAATATTTTCTCTCATTTTGATTGGAAACAATTAATCCATCAGCGCCCAGAGTAAGAATAACAAGATTACAACCTGCTTCATGAAATTTGCGAATATAATTTTCCCTATTACTCTCTCCAAACAAAGCCCGAGCATCATCAAGGGAAGGCTTAACTATTTTAACTTCGCTGAGAATGTCACGTATGTATTCCTGACCGGGACTATCTCCCTCCCACAACTGAGGCCGATAATTGGGGTCAAGCGCAAGCATTCTTTTCTGGTCGCCGGCAATACTAACCACCTTATCTATGGCCCGTCTGCTAACGGCGGCAGATAGGGCAAAAGTAGAAATGTGAACAACACCGGATTCACTTATCATTTTACTCTTCACATCTTCAGGGGTTAAAGATCTCTCGGCACTTCTATAAGCCAAAAATTCGGGAGATTCTTTGCTTTTAGTGACAAGAATAATAGAAGTATTATTCTTGCTGTCTCTGATTACTCCTCTGGTATTAACTCCTGTTTTCTCCAGTTCATTATGCAGATAATCCCCCAACCCATCTTCACCTATACGGGCAATAACAGCAGTATCAAAGCCCAGTTTCTGTACATTCATGGCAATATTTGCGGGTGAACCACCAAAATGTTTTTTGAAATTTTCAACCTGGGCAAAACCGCCTGTCTCCTCCTGGGCAATAAGGTCTACCAGTAATTCCCCTACAGCCAATAAATCCATATCATGGTCCGGTAGTGACACAGGTTCTGAAAAATCAAATTCCATAAGTATCACTCCACTTTCCAGATAATTTCACCGTAATCCAATCTTATAATTTACTTATAGCTTACAGCCACATCCAGTATAAAACCCCCAGAAGAAATATTCCTGCGGCCGAACTGCCCAAAGGCATAGCCACATCTCGATAATATTGACCAAGACTTGTATTATAATATTTGACAGTCATTATATTACACATATGAAAGGGAGAAATTAAATATCCAAAGTAACTGCTGCTAAATACTACCATATGCCAGAGGTTATAAGCCTCTCCACCGGAAAAAATCCCCAACACCACAGGATAGGAGATGCCAATAGCTCCCACATGATTACCTGTTAAAAGACCAACAATAAAAGGAACCACAAGTGCCAGCAGCAGAGGATGAAAACCTGCTTCTAGAAATAGGCTGGTTAAATTCTCTACACCATGAGAATTATCAATAAAAGCTCTAAAAATCATAACTCCAAAAATTCCATAGGTGAGATTCATATTAAATCCATTTTTTATCATGGCCAGAGAAAATTGTTCTCTTCCGATGATCGCTACTGCTACAACTCCTATTACCAGAGAAATTACAAAATCAATTCCCATTAAAATTGGAGGTACTAACACAATTATATAAGGCAGCAGGGCTTTGATGGTTTTTTTGATTCCCGGTTTTTCTTTTCTAACAATATCTTTATCATTATCAGCATTTCCGGTTTCGTTGGCTGCAGCAGCCTTTTTGCCAATTCCCGCCCGACTGTAGTATACCCAGCCTATGACAATCATTATGCCCACAATAGGTAAATGCATTGCTGCTATTGTCAGTACATTAATTCCGGAAAGTGATGAAGCAAGAATTAAACTGGGCATATAGGGAAAAGCAAAATACCATAAGTGTCTAAAAAATATATTTAGCGAGGTTAACTCTGCCCCATTAAGTTTCATTTTTTCTCCCAGCGGTTCAATCATGGGAGCAGAAAAAATAGCTCCCCCGGGTATAGGTAAAACCCCAATTAATGAGGGTATAGCTATTAAGGAAAGAAAAATACTGCTCAAATAATAGGTGACAACATTTATTAAATCCTTCAACAGGCTCATTTCTTTTAACATATAGGCAAAAATAGTTACCAGAGTGACCAGAACCACCAGCTGGATTGTCATGGGATCAATAACTCCCCTGAAAAAAGTGGGTAAAATCTGTCCTAGATCATTAACAAAATCACCTGTGGAGGTGAGCCCAATCACAGCCGCCCCTATGAGCATGGCGGTTCCCAGTCTTTTTTGTTGTGATAATAAATAGACCACCAGAAAAAAGCCGGTCAAAGTTCCTGTTAAAGCAATCACTTTATTTCACTCCTGAATTTTATATAATATATTAGTTTGCAGAACTCAAAAATAATTTTATCCCAAATTAATTTAATTTGCAAACTAAAAAATAAAAAAACCGGCCAGAGGCCGGCAAAATGAAAAGAGAATTTCGCAGCTCGGAATCAGCTCCATGGTCAAAAAATAGTGTCCCCGACACAGGATATGCCGGGCTGAGCGTAAACCCAAAGAAGGAAAAGTTTTCGTGAAGTAAGCGCTATTTTTTTGGCCGAAAAATAAACTTAAACACAGTTGAAATTTACTGTGAACAGAGCTTTATAGTACCTACAATAAGCATATTGTATTTATACATTTTAATATAAACCCGTTAATATAAACCCTGTCACTCCTCTTCCTGAAAATACGGTTCCCCAATGGAAGCTGGAGGAGTGGCTCTACCGATTGCACCAGCCAGTATAATGATAGTCATAACATAAGGAATAGCCCTCAATAACTCTGATGGTATCCAGGGGATAGTCACACGAATAGCAACAGCTTCAAAATAGCCAAAGATAAAGGCAGCTCCTAATGCCCCCAGAGGGTTCCATTTGCCAAATATCATGGCAGCCAGAGCAATAAAACCACGCCCCTCAGTCATTCCTCTGAGAAAACTGCTGCCATCACCTATAGAAAGATGAGCGCCAGCAAGACCGGCCAGAACACCACTGATCAATACACATATAAATCTATATTTATTGACCTGTATTCCCAGCGTATCAGCAGCACTGGGATGTTCACCGACAGAACGTATTCTCAAACCCCAGGGGGTTTTGAACAGGATATACCAGGCCACCGGAACCAGTATAAGCGCCAGTATTGTCATGGGATTATATCTCACACCTAAAACTCTGATCGGCGGCAATCTTGGCACCCGGGGGGATCTACCCGAGGCCCCATAAAGAACCTGCAGCAGATAAACAGTAAGACCGGTGGCAAAGATATTAATACCGGTAGCAACTACAATCTGGTCACCCTTTAAAGTAACACAAACTACAGCCAGAATGAGGGCAAATAATCCACCGGCAACCATGGAGTAAAAAACGCCCACCCAGGGATTACCTGTCATAAATGAACCATAAACAGCTGCAAAAGCTCCAAATAACATCATACCTTCTAATCCA
>CAYOFJ010000027.1:0-5509 GCA_964403065.1 uncultured Halanaerobiaceae bacterium
CAGTTACAGACTCCGGATAAAAATCCTGCTCATCATTTTCAGCAAGCACAGGTTTTAATTCAGTTCTGCCCCTGAGGTCCCCTATATCCACCCGGACAATTCCCTCAGCATCATATTCAAAGTCATCCACCGTTGTATCTCCGGCCCTGATCGACAGCCGTTCAATATCTGTTTCTGCAACATTGGTAATTTCCACCGTCACTCCGTACTGTCTAAATGATTCAGCCAGATCACAGCCGGTTACTGTCAGCACCATAACCAGCAATATAACCGGAAGAGCCACAAATTTTAAGCTGCCGCTTTTTAGCTTAGACAATTTTTTCATGATTACACCACCTGATTCCAGGTATTTTGCTAAACACTAACTCCAGAAAACCAGGAGATTGACACGGATAAATTCTGCCAGAAACTGAAGGTGAAATGTTCGAAATCACTGAGCCCAGGGTGAAGGTCCATAACCCACATTGTCATAAGGATCAGAAGCTTCCGGCTCCTCAGGTTCATCGGAAAGATCAAAGTTAATCTCAAAACCCAGATGATCAATATCTTCATCCACATCAATCACATAACCGGCATCTCTATCGTCAATTCTGCCGATCACCCGGCCAAATCTGCCTGTTTCTCCTGTGCTTCTCACGTCTGAACCATCCATCAGCTTCTTATCAACCCCGTCAATTTTTATTGTTCCGTAATTCATATGCCCTATGACACCGCCGATATTAAAGTGCTCTCCTTCCACATCGAAGTAACTTTCCGGCTCAGCTACATCATCATTCCATTCAATGTCAGCCCAGCTTTCACCGACCAGACCACCTACAGAATTATAACCTTCAACCTCTACTAACTCATCCTCAGTTCCTGCCCGCATGTTTATCAGCTGACTTTCAGTGGGATCATCAATAAACTCGTGCAGCCCGACAAAACCGCCGACATTATCACCTTCGGCCACAACTGAATTTTCGACAACCATCCAGCCGTCAATTATCCTGCCGGAATTTCTGCCGGCCAGACCACCAACTTCACGGCCTCCACTCACTTCACCGGCGGCCGTCTTCAATCCGTCCATATCTATCACACCACGATCATTACCATTTTCAGCGTCACCACTGTTATAGCCTACCAGACCTCCGATGTTTTTGCCCTCATTTTCACTTGCAACCGACCCGATACTAATTACAGCATCCTCAATCTCCTCAAGATATCCATCAGTGTAAAGCTCATCTCTTCTCAGTTCGGAAAATCTTATATCACCCGTATTGATTCCGGCTATACCACCGGCGTAGTCATGCTCAACCGAAACATCTATACTATCATCATCGGTAAAAATTCCCAGAGGGCTATTGATAATTTCACCACCGCTCTTATTTTCGCCCACCAGGGCGCCTGCATACTCATCTCCGGAAACATCCGCCGATCGCAGCCGCACATTCCTGATGGTTCCCTGGTTGCGTCCGGCCACAACTCCCACATAGTTCCTACCGCTAACATCTATCTCGCCGTGCAGATAAACATCTTCAACTGTAGCATCTTCTCCCAGATAGCGGAAAAGTCCCGCATCACTGCCACCATAATCTATGGTCAAGTTATTTATCTCATAATCATTGCCATCCAGCTTTCCTGCAAATGGCCTGTTACGCGACCCCACCGGTGTCCAGTGTTCCTGACTTAAATTGTTCATATCAATATCCTGGGTCAAAATCACCCGGGCCTGAGGGTTATCATATAAAGCATCATACAGCTCATCAGCACTGGAAATATATCGGGGGCCGGGATCATATCCATCAGGAGCCGAACCCAGAGCGTAGATATACATCTCATCATTGTCGGGCTCGGTTGTCTGCCTGAGCATTGCCCCCAGCTCCTGAGAGGTATTGTCATAACCGGAGCTTCCATCCCCCAGAGTGAAACTGCGGGCCTGAGGATAACCATATACTTCATTTACCACAACTTCAAAATATGTGACCTCTGCTTCATCTTCCACAACCTGGCCCATATCATAGGTGAATTCCAGACCGGCAAACTTTTCCCGCTGCCAGCTGCCGTCAACATCGGTTAAAATCTCTTCCAGTGTTTCCCAGACCTCATCAGGGTCAACATCAGCAAGGTCCAGCAGGTCTTGATGTTCAGTATTATCAAATTTTACGTATAGATCCATCTCGTCAAAATCATGATTATGTTTATCCATCTTGCTGTCAACCATTTCGCGAAATCTCCTACCGCCATCAGGCTGTAACAGCACAGACATATCCGTAACCACCCCGGCTACAGTCAGATAGCTGCCGGGCAGCCCATCGGTCATCAGTCGCTCATTATCAAATTCTATGCCCTCATCGTATTCGACAAAATTTTCATAAATCGGGTCATCCGTATCAGATTCATGCTCGACCAGAATATCATCACCATCATACAGTTTAACCCGGTTGAGATAATTCTCCCTGCCCTGTACAGCAGCCGGAGAACTTAACTGGCTTCCATCTTCATAATTAAGCGCAACAGTCAAATCTGGCTCCTGCTCTTCAGCGTCCTCTTCCGGCAGAACATTTTCACTAACGGTGAATTCCCCACGGGCCTGAATAGTTCTATCCGGATTCAACAGAGCCAGCTCGGCTTCAGCTACCTGTGCATCAGTGTCGGGATCAGCCAGCAGATAAAAATCATGGCCAATTTTCTTTTCAGACAGAATTTCCTCATTAGAATCTAAAAACACAGCAGTCTCCACCCAATCCAGCCTGTCCAGCTGTTCCAGCTCATCATGCAGTCTGAGTTTGTAAAAATATACATCCTCCTGTCCGGGAACATTTATGTATTCGTGCAGAGGAATCTGTTCCAGCTCAAAATCTATCACCGTTCTCAGATCGGGAAGGTTAAAAACGGTATAATCATCAGCATGGGCAGGGCCTACTCTTCTACCACCGGCTCCCAGCATAGGATGACTGAGGGTAAGGGTAACCCTGCCCTGCAAATTCTTGATCTCACCTTTGATGGAACCATTGTCAAACCAGAAATCATAGCGCGATTGATCCAGAGGGGTACCACCCTTTTCCACCTCGAAATCTTCCACATCAATTTCTTCCCGCAGCTCGGACTCATCGATATCTATATGCACCGTCAGATCATAAACTTCTACATCATCCTGCAAAAAATCACAGCCGGCAGCAGCGGTCAGCAGTACTACCGATAACAGAAGTAAAATTATTAAACGAGCTGAGACAGTAGAAAAAATAAATCTGGTTTTGTTAATCATTTAAGGTTTCCCCCCGAACAGGTAAGCGATAGCTACCAGATTGATTACATTCTGGCAAACAAACAACAATTAAAAATTACTCAAATTTATGTATTTCCAGTATCACCCAGTACTCATCTTCTCTATATTCCATTTCCATCTCGAGTGTGTATTCCATCTCGAAAGTATCAGCAGGGTCTTCAACATAATAAATTTCTTTTTCGACTTCAGCCACTTCTATAAAAGCTTCATCATCATCTATTTCAATCTCAATATCATCTGTATCTATATCCACATCAGTGACATTGAATCGCTCCAGATAATCGTGATCATATCCATTCACGTATTCCTCCACGGTAATCTCATACTCAGCTATATCATAATGACCCTGTTCATAAAAATAGCCGTCCAGGGTTATGACAATTTCTTCATCCTCTTCCGGCAGCGTGGCCGCCAGCTGCTCCGGATCAGAATATTCGATGGCTTCATAATAAGCCCACATAATCCCCGGTACATCAAATTCTGGCATACCGGTGGGATAATCCTCCTCATCGGCAAAAGGCCCCATGTCACAGGCTGTCAGCCCGGAAGTAATAAACAGCGCCATAATTACCAGTAAAACCAGTTTGTAAGATACAGATTTAAAAGAGTTAAAAAACAACTTTTTCATAACATCCACCTTCCCGACACAGTTTGTCACAACCGCTTTCTATCATCCCGCTTAGAAACCTACAGAAGCCCCGGCACTTACTTCAAAACCACTCAAATTATAATTCTGATCAAAAGTTATATCCAGAAGTCTATATTTAGCCCCTAAACGCACAGAGAAAAGATCCGTTATTTGGTTTTCATACCTGGCCCCAAGATGAAATCCCAGGGAAGAACCATCATCATCCTCTGATATGTCCCTGACTTCCTCCTCTTCAATCTCCATTTCTCCTTCCTGCAGATAATTGCCAAAATAAAATCCACCACCAGCAGAAAGCACAATAGCCGGGACATTATATATCTCAGCAAACTCAGCCAGATTCATGCCAATACTCATCCGGACAGAATTGACCGTTAATTCCTTGCGCAGCTCTCCTTCTGCCTCCATTATTTCCGGAGGCACCCGGTCAACATCAGCGGCTGTCATCCGGTGAAATTCGGCAGAAATCGGCACACCGTCCAACAATTCCACCCAGGCTCCCCCGCTCAGGGAGTAAGTAGAGGTAATATCATAGCTTAAACGCACATATTCAACTTCCGCCTCTTCATCCTCGTCATCTTCATCCACTACCAGCTCTTCTTCAATTACGCCCGCAAAATCATCCTCAAAGAAATTAGTAAAAGAAACGTCTCCGTACAGACCGAAATCAATTGCTGCTGCCGGCTGAGAAATTAATCCTCCGGCCAGCAGAAATCCCAGCAGGAAAAATGTGATCAGATATTTTTTTGGGACAGATATTTTCCTCATCTCCATACCTCCACATATATAGTTAATTCTGGGAGCAGATACCTATCTCCTGCTCTGGCTGATAATCTTTTAGTCCCGGTCACGAGCTGAAAAATCCGGCGCAGGTTAATTTAGCCATCCTCCCCCTCACGTTCAACCTCAATTTCATATGTTTCTTCTATATCGTCATCATTTTCATTGCTCACCACAATGTCAAAAGAGGTGGTAGTTCCTCGGTCTCCTAATGCCACATCTGCTATATATTCCGAATCATTTTCCTCAGTTATATCATCATTATCCAGTTCATTATCAGCAATTTCTATAACTTCCGCATTTTTATCTATGACTTCAGCGGTAATTTCCACTGCTTCTACCTCTTCACTGACAATTCCGGAGAAATTTTCCTCTTCTACATCGAAATCTTCTTCAATATCACCATTATTTTCAGGTTCACTGACTTCCATTGACAGGCTCTCCAGGTCAGCAGAGGGGTCTACAGTTATATCAACCTCTGTATCTATATCCTCATCATCTTCCGCACTGAATTCTGCTGTATAATCCCCCGAAGTATTTTCTCTGAAGGAGAACACAGCTTTACCCTGGTCATCAGTGTCTACAGAATCATGCTCTTCCAGTTCATCTATCTCCTCATCATTATTATCATCAAGGTAAGTATCATCAACTTCGATTGTCTCACCTTCAATTTCATTATCATATTCATCCCGGGCAATTATAGTTATTTCACCTTCTTCACCAGCAGTAACCTCTATATCATCGTCCTCAGCTTCAATCACAGCTAATTCAGCCGGTGTTATCTCAATATCAGCTGTATCACTATCATCATCGCTCTC
>CAYOFJ010000027.1:5609-13967 GCA_964403065.1 uncultured Halanaerobiaceae bacterium
CTAATTCAGCCGGTGTTATCTCAATATCAGCTGTATCACTATCATCATCGCTCTCCACTTCGCTCTCCACCTCTATTACTCCTTCGCCCCCGTTCTCTACAGTTATAAATTCATCATCTTCCTCCTCCAGACTAAATTCGATTTCCTCGTCTTCACCTGCATCCAATTCTACGGTCTCGGTGCTGTCAAATTCATCTCCCTCAAGTACATCTCCATCAATTGTCAGAGTGATTTCCTGTTCTCCCTCACCGGCTCCCTCATTCTCAACTGTGACTGTTATATCGTCATCTTCATCCAGCTCTTCCCCGGCCTCAAACTCATAGCTATCCTCAGCTATCTCCACGGTAAAATCGGTTTGCTCCTCTATAATTATCTCCCTGGAATTCTCGTCATCATCAGATTCTACAGTTATCTCTCCCTCACCAGCATTACCTTCCCCGGTCTCCCAGGTAAGAGTTATCTCCTCTTCTGACTTTTCTTCAACCTCTACTTCTTCTTCTGGTAAGTCATCCTCATCAAAATCGAAATCTTCCTCGTCAACAGTCAAAGTTATATCCTGCTCACCTTCAAGTTCCCCCACATTTTCAACTAACACATCTACCTCCAGCTCTTCTCCGGCAACGATTGGAGAATTAGTATCTGTAATACTGACCTGAAAAAATGGTATTTCATTTATTTCAATCTCCACTCCATCATGGTCATCTTCGCTCAACACCAGAATACTGGTAGGGCCGGAAGGGGCGTCAGCGGGAATCTCTTCATCAGTAAACTCTATTTCTCCTTCTTCTCCCCCTTCTAATTCAATTTCCTCCTCGGAAATTACCGGTGGCTCTTCTTCAGACCAGGCATCGACCTGCAGATGTATACTCTGTTCACCGGTTTGATCTCTGGTGTTGAAAATATCCGCAGTTATTGTTATTTCTTGACCCGGGTCAAAATCTTCCCCCTCCTCCTCATCATCTATCCCTACATCTTCAACCGCAAAGAATACCTCGGCCGGGGTTTCAACATCGACCAAAGCCCGGGCATTTTTGCTCACTCCCGCGACCGCAACCTCCAGCATATGCCTGGCTTCTTCCTCTAAAGATATCTCGATATCAGCTTCACCCCCGGAAAATTCCACCGCTTCTGACAGCACTTTCTCATCCTGCTGATCACTCACAATCTCCACCTCTCGCTCACCCGATAACATCTGACCCTGACTGTCTGCAGCCTGCCGGATTTTGACCTCAAATTCCTCCTCCGGCTCCACCTCTTTATCTACATCAACCCCCATGCGGGAAAGATCAGCCACATTAACCCGGGCCTGGTCCTGCTCTCTTTCCAGGGCCGGAAAAGCCAGCAGGTATCCGGAATCTCCCAGAAAATCTTCGGCTGCATAAGCTTCCAGAACAAAATTTAGTCTATCGATTCGCAGATCACCGTTATCTGCGACGGGTTGAAAATCCCGGGCGAGAGCCTGGCGGCCATCTGCTTCTTCAGCAAAATTCACTTCCAGTTCTCCCCCACTAATTTCTTCATCTTCCTCCCTGTCATATGCCACTCTAATTTCAGCTTCTCCCGCGTTTTCCGCATTATTACCGGTTAACAGCTCCTGCAGCAGAGGGACTGCCAGCTGATAGCGGATCTCTCGCATGTTTTCCTCATCAAAATCTTCGTCTTCTGCCGGCACCGCTGCTCCCGCCCTAAAGGTTAGAGGTTCCATGGGCACAACAGCCGGGGTAATATCGTCGCCCTTCACTTCCACATCCCTTTCCTCGCCGGCTCCCAGCACCAGCCATTCTTCCTCGCCCGCCTCAGCTGTAATTTCAGCATCAAGCTCACTCTCCCCCAGAGCCAGCAGCATTACTCTGTAATCATCACCGGCTTCCAGATTAACCTCAAAAGAAATTTCCCCGTCTTCCTCGTCGGCAAATATGTGATTTTCAGCATATTTAATTCGACCATTCTCTTCTATAAGTACTCTGTATCCGGCCAGATAATGTAAAACCACTTCTACCTCCCGGCCCAAAAAATCAGTGGAAAAATCCTGTTCACTGCCGGCAGCAAAATCAGCAGAATCTTCAGTCTGTCCGGCGGCCAGCATTTCCGCTTCACTGCCGGAATCCAGCTCCTGTTCAGGCTCGATGAAATTGAACTCAATTGCTCCCTTATCCTCAATATCTTCATAAGCTCCATCACTACTGCTTCCGTTAAAATCACAGCCTGTCAAAGCCATAGCCAGCGCCAGCAGCAGAAATATTATCGCAAATTTGCTGCCCCACTTCTTCATATTTACCGCCCTGCTATTCATAAAAATTATTCCCCCTGAATATTTTTCTCAGTTTTCGGTATTTTTGACCTGCTGCCAGCCAGCTGCCAGCATTTAAACGAGTTTTAACCCGAAAAATAATCAATTGTCAATTATCGGCTTTAAATTATACTGCGCTGCAAAAACGCTGCAAAAGGCCTTCTCCTGAACTCATCCTGCTTTTGTCTCTACCATTCCGGATCTATCTCCACTCCGCTTTCACCATCTTCCTCATCATCAGTACCGTCATCCACATCAGGATCTTCCTCGTCCTTTTCCTCCTTATCTTCATCCTCTGCTTCGACATCTTCCGCCTCCTCTTTTTCCTCTTCCGGAGCCGGAGGTTCATCTATGATATCTTCCTCGTCAATATCCTGCAGCTCTGAAATTTCTTCCAGGTCCTGCTCCGAATCCAGTCGACCCTCATACGCGCTCAGCTCTGCTGCGGTCCCGGGATCATCAACCTGAAGCTGCTCCGCTTCCCTGACAATATAAGCTTCGCGCCGCAGCTCATTGGTCACCTTAACTTCACCACTATAAACAAAAATATCTTTTAAGTCTTCATCAGGCTCATAGCTCAGGCGAAAAGTAGTCCCCCGCACTCCGGCAGTAACCGAATCGGTCTCGATAGTAAAGCGCGAGCCCCGGTTGAGCAGGTCTCTCACCCGGGAAACAACCTCACCATCCATCAGCTGCAGGCGGGCTCGCTTTACTTCCCGTCTCTCCTCCTGAGCTTCCAGTTCTAAAAATTCCACGGTGGTTTCCGGCTCAATCATAATTTCTGCCTCTTCAAAAGTAGTCAGTTTAACGCGCGATTCTGCCAGGGTCTGCACTGCATCTCCTTCTTTTAGCTCAGCCCCGACCCGGGCAGTCTGCCAGTCTTCCTCTTCCTCCCGCTGCATCAGCACATCACCGACTATTTGAACAATCTCGGCTGCCAGTTCTCTTCTGCTCTCCTCTCTATCCTCTACAATTCTAAAGTTTAAATTATCACCAATACCCCTTTCCGACTCAAATAAAAACAGCTGCTCGCGATTTGTCATCTCCGGGGCCTGATAGATAAACTCCAGCTCCCCGGCCAGCATTTCCAGAATGGTCTCATCTTCCACGCCTGCAACCATTCCCTCACCATCCAGCCGGGTCATAATGTCTGCATCCAGCTCCAGTAATTCCCCGTCTTCATCCTGCACAAACACGGCTACCTCGGCTACTTCTGCCGGCTCCAGCAGCTTATCTTCCACATATGTACCAGTTCATTGGCCTCAGCCGGTCCGGTGGCTGCCAGCAGCATCAGCAGGAAAAAAGTCAGCAGGAAAATCCCCGCCCATTTCGTTAGCGTGGCTGCTTTGCTGCCGGATTCCACTCTCCTCAATCCCTGGTCGCAAAATCTTATCTTAAAAATTTTATTCAGCATGATTAAACTCCTCCTCCTTCTCTTCCCGATAGCCTAATACCCGGTAGACGGTCACCGGTTCACTGCGATTTTTCACACTGATCTGACGCAGCCGGCGGCAGGCGAACACATCTTTAACCTGTTCATAGGTGGACTCACTTATAAGCACCTTTCCTTCCAGCTCCCGCGTCAATCCTTCCAGGCGGGCAGCCAGGTTGACGGCATCTCCTATACAGGTATAATTGACCCGCTCTTCACTGCCGATATTGCCCACGACGGCCGTGCCGGTGTTGATACCTATTCCCAGGTCAAACTCGACTTCCTCTCCCCGCTCACGCCATTCCTGTTTCATTTCCCGGGCAGCCTCCACCATGGCCAGCGCCGCAGCAACCGCCCGCACGGGATCATCTTCAGCAGGAAAAGGCGATCCAAAAATTGCCAGAATGGCATCACCTATGAATTTATCCAGCATCCCCCGGTGCTCATTTTTAATGATATCAGCCATACAGGCCAGATACTCGTTCAGCAGACTGACCAGCTTCTGGGGCTCCAGCTCCTCGGAAATCCCGGTAAAATTGACGATATCGCTGAACAGCACCGTAACTTCCATCTCTTCTCCCCCGGGATGGATGCGGTCCGGATTCTCCAGAATTCTATTCACCACCGGTGCCGGCACATAACGCGAGAAAAAACTCTTTGTCTGCAGCCGATCCTTTCTCTCCCGATAAAACCGCAAAAATGTGCTCGTCAACAACAACAGCACCAGCACCAGATTTACGTAGAAAATATCAGCCCAGATATCATTCAGAAACAGCAGATAATTGCCAAGGTTTACCAGAGTTATAAATCCCAGGCTCAAACCCGTTCCCAGCTTAAACTTTTCTACCTTTTGCAGCAACAGCAGAACCAAAACAACACCGATAATTATCAGCATATTCTGTCCCAGAGTCAGACGATGGCGAAAATTCTCATTCAATATATTATCCATGGCTGTAGCGTGCAGCTGAACTCCCGCTTCATTCCTGTTAAAAGGAGTCGGTCTATCATCATAAAGCCCCTTGGCTTCAGCCGAAAATCCCACCAGCACCAGGGCATCCTCAAAAATTTCCTGCAGCTCCTCTTCTTCTCCATGCTCGAGCAGATCAACTACCGATACTTCCTGAAAAGCTCGCTCTCCATAATAGGTTAGCTCAAAATAACCACTGCTATCCACCGGTATGACGGCTTCCTCTCCCAGGTGAATTTCACCCGCCGCCGGATCAAAGCTGTACTCTCCCCGGTCCAGACCATAATAAGAAGCCAGGCCCAGCACCGT
This sequence comes from uncultured Halanaerobiaceae bacterium, assembly GCA_964403065.1. Lineage (GTDB taxonomy): Bacteria > Bacillota > Halanaerobiia > Halanaerobiales > Halarsenatibacteraceae > Halarsenatibacter. The sequence goes on from CAYOFJ010000027.1 coordinate 10,608, forward strand.
TATATTGGGCAGCAGTGCCCGGGATAGCTCACCTTCTTCTCGCGCATAATGCTCATTAACCACCAGAGGAATAGAATGAAACAGACCATCAGCCTGGGGCAGTCCGATTTCAAAAGTTCCATAAGCATAGGCAGCCTGTTTAAAGCTCTGCTCGGGCGGAATTAATTTATAGGTGCTGAAAAGCTCGGGCATTCTTCCCCCCGGCAGCGATTCGGGATTTCTGATATTATAGCGGTACTGCAGATATTCTTCACTCTCTTTCAGCCGCTGGCGGTACTCCGGATCCAGATCGGTAAAATTCTCCCGACTGTCAACCAGCAGTGTGCTCAGCACCACATTGGGGTTAAAAAACAGAGTTTCAGCCAGCTTCTGATCCCCCTCAGGTTCCTGATAGGTATCAAAGGCCAGGTCCATCACAATACTCCGGGCTCCCAGCCGATTGAGTTCCTCTATAATTTCCGCATGTATATCCCGGCTCCAGGGCCAGGGATTATCATGATGTTGATAGTAATAGCTTAAACTTTTATCATCTACAGCAACAATCACCACATCATCATCGTGAGATAGCTCCCCCCGCAGCTGCACCCGCAGGTTGAGCAGCACCAGCTCGAAGTTTTCCACCCATTCTATTTCCAAAAAACTAAAACCTGCATATATCGCAGCCGCCAGCAGAGCTACCGCAATAACCTTGAGCGGCCAGGAAGAAAATTTTTGCATGACAGACCCCCGTTCCTGCTAATCCTTGCCGTTCAAACCTGCCATAAAAATAGCTGTTACAGACAATAGCGCCGGCCCTCCCGGGCGGCAAAACAATCAGAAAACTTCTCCCGCGCTTTTTTTAACATCTCATCTATCTCCTCATCACTGCGGGTCGGAGCATGGTGGAAAAAGGCCAGCTTTTTAACCTCAGCTCTGCGGGTCAGGTCCATACCCTCCTGCCAGGTGGAATGGCCCCAGCCTTGCCGTCCGGGGTGCTCACCCTCCCCCAGATATTCCTCCTGGAGAAAATGAGCATCGTATATTAAGAGGTCAGTTCCGGCGATAAAATGCTGAAGGTCCTGCTTGCTGAATTCATGAGCGGTATAATCATGCTCAAAATCACCCAGGTACACAAAGCTTTTGTCGACCGACTCCCACCTGACCTTATAGATCAGGCTGTCCGTAAAATGGCCGCCGGGAAAAGTTTCCACCACCGTCTCCCCAACCAGACGCAGACTGCTGTGGGCTTCCAGCTGACAGAAATTGAGCTCTGCTGCAGCTTCCTCCACATTTAAAGGAAAAAATGGGTCCTGAAACAGTTTCTGCAGGCCTGTCAGCAGATCGGATAGAGCATAAATATTAATTTTGAGCCGGGAGTTATAGAGAGGTTGAAAATAGGGCAATCCCATAATATGATCCCAGTGCAGGTGGGTCAGAAGAATATTCAGTTCCGGCTGCTGCTCGCGGGCAGCCTTTTCAACGCCAGCAGCATAGTATGTATTTACATCAGAAGTGGTGATCCCGGTGCCGGCATCCAGCAGGAAATTTTTCCTGCCTGTCTTTACTTCCAGACAGGGGGTATTGCCCCCATATTTGAGAGTGTTTGCCCCCGGAACCGGATAAGAACCTCTCACCCCGCGAAATATTACACAACGACCGGTTTTTTCCTGGCTGCTCACACCAACTTCACTCCTTCAGCTTGTCCCTGCTCAACTCCATTTTATTCTGCTATTTTCTACCAATCACCAATCATCACCATCTCACCGCCAACAGCAGGCTTTAACAGTTAATCAGGTAAATTTATAATCACTGGTTCCGGTAAAGTCAATACCCTCCCAGACCTTGAAGCGGGAAAAAATCTCCAGCAGTTCACCATCTAATTTGCCTGCTTCCCGCTTCTCACGCAGCTTTTTTAGAGCCTGATCCACACTTCTGGCTTTACGGTAGGGGGGAACTGCTCCTACCAGAGAATCAAATTCATTCACGATAGTCAGCAGGCGGGCTCCCAGCGGGATTTCCTCTCCCTGAAGCCCCTCCGGATAACCGCTGCCATCGAGGTATTCATGGTGAGCCCCCACCAATTTGGGTACTGCCTGGAGCCGGTCGGGAAAAGATATATGCTGTAAAATTTGCTGGATAACATTAATATGGGCTTCCAGCTTTTCTTCTTCTCCCCCGGTCAGAGGACCCTCCCGGGTGCAGAGAGCCTGCAATTCTGACTTCTGCAGCAGCGAAACATCTCTCTTGTCCCCGCCCTGCTGCAAAATAGGCTGGCTATATATTTTTTCCAGGTCCTCCTGCATTTCTTCAGTCACAATAGTATCAGGGGCATTGGCCTCTTTAACGACACTGCGGGCCCAGCGCAAAAATTTGAGCTTTTTCTCAGCAGCTTCACGCTCATAATCCTGATGCTCCAGGCGGTCCTCGAGCATTTTTTCCAGCAGATCAAATCGCTGTCTCACGGCTGAATATTTCTCACCCAGCCGATCCGATTTTTTCCAGAGATGCCCGGGCACAGCTATTTTGCCGATATCATGCAGCCAGGCGCTCAGCATCAGCTCCTGACGCTCCCCGGGGGAGAAGTTTTTGCTGCCCAGCTCCCCCAGACTATTCTGGTTGACGGCATCTATAAAACTATCGGTCATACGGGCAACCCGTCTGGTATGATCGTTATCATAAGGGGTACAGCCATCTGCAGCCGAGGCCACCCCTTCAATTATGCCCTTAAATAAATTCTCTTTTTTCTGCATAACCCGGGCATTATTGAGAGCTACCGCCGCCTGTGAGGCCAGGGAAGCTATTACCTTTTTTTGATAGCTGGGAAAGGCAGTCAAATTACCCTCATCATCCTGGGCATTGATCAGCTGAATAACCCCGATAACATCCTCGCGGTGATCCTTCATTGGGGCCACCATCATCGACCGGGTCTGATAACCGGTAATGCTGTCATATTCCCGGGGACCGGAGAAATCAAATCTATCATTTTTATAGACATCATCAATTTTTATGACTTCCTGAGTCAGCGCACAATAACCGGCTACTTTGTCTTTTTCCAGAGGAACCGGCGGCAGATCAATTTTTCCCGCCCGGGCTTCCCGATCTATATCCAGAGTGTCGTTCTGCATAAACTCAAAATGCAAACAGCCTTCCTTCAGCAAATAAATAGTGCCGGCATCAGCTCTGGTTACCCTGCGGGCCCCGGTAAGAATCTTGCGCAGCAGGCTGTAATAATCCTGCTCTGCTGCCATGCTAATACCGATGCCCAGCAGGTTATCTATTAAACCCACAATCTCCTGGTTAAGCTTCTGCATGTTATCCTCCTTCATAGATTAAAATTCCAGCCCCAGATTGAAGCCTCCCTCTAAATTCTGGGAACTACCG
>CAYOFJ010000028.1:0-13913 GCA_964403065.1 uncultured Halanaerobiaceae bacterium
TTGCCATACTGGAGGTCGCGGGTTCAAATCCCGTTGCCCGCTCCATTTTTAATTCCCCACTATATTTGAGTGGGGTTTTTGTATTTTTAAAGATTTAAATTTAGCATTTTATTTTGGCAACCTGTTCCTATTTACTGTATTTTTAGTCCTATGTGCATTATGATTTGACTAATATTAACCTATACCTTAAAATTGAGGTAGTAATGTATATTTAATATTTTGGGGAGTAATAATATATGACATTGAAAAAGAGATATATGCTTGTTTTACTTGGCACTCTTATAGTGGTTATTTTTACATTCATTTTAGCTCTGGCTATAGGCAGTACAAATATCCCTTTTCGTACAGTAATTAGGTCTTTGATTTCAGAGGATGCTGAATTATCACGTTATAGAGTTATTATCAGGCAGATAAGGCTACCCAGAATTATACTTAGTTTTTTGGTTGGAGCTGGACTGGGCATAGCCGGGGTTGTGTTTCAAGGGATTATTCGCAATCCGATGGTGGATCCTTACATTGTGGGAATATCAGCAGGTGCAGGTACGGCTGTTACTTTCGCTATAGTTTTTAATCTTAGTTTTACCTTTCTATATTTTAGTACTATACCCCTGTTTGCCTTTGTGGGAGCCTTATTAACAGTCATATTGGTTTATAATTTGGCTAAAACTAGAAACAAAATACCCGTTATGACTTTTTTGCTGGCCGGAGTTGCTGCAGCGTTTATTCTTGATGCTGCCAGATCACTGGTTATGGTGCTGGGAACTCAAGATATACAGCAGGTGGTTTTTTGGTTAATGGGCAGTCTTTCCGGGTCCAGCTGGGGAGATATAACTATGATCCTTCCTTATTATCTTATAGGATTATTACCTCTGATTTTGTATTTAAATGATTTAAATTTAATATTATTGGGTGAGGAAAGTGCTCAACACCTTGGTGTTGAAGTAGAAAAAGTCAAAAAAATGCTTATTGTTGGGGCTACACTTGTAACTGCCTCTGTTGTTTCTGTCAGTGGAGGTATTGGATTTATTGGTCTGGTTATACCTCATATAGGCCGTATGTTAATTGGGCCTGACCATAAAAAGCTGCTTCCCCTGGCCGGAATTCTGGGTGGGGTTTTTCTGGTGATTTCAGATATGCTTGCTAGAAGTATTATGCCTCCAATGGAAATACCTGTGGGAATAATTACAGCTCTGGCAGGTGGACCATATTTTATATATTTACTCAGAAGCCGTAAACAGGAAAGATGGTGATTATAGGTGCTTAAGGTTGATAACCTTTCTTTTTCTTATCAAAACAATGAAAAAATTATAAAAGAGTTGAATTTAATAATTGAAAGAGAAGAGTTTGCGGGGATAATTGGCCCTAATGGTTCTGGCAAGTCAACTTTTATAAAAAATTTGAGCAATCTTTTTGAACCAGATGATGGTGTAATATATCTCGAAGGCAGGAAATTAAATCGACTTTCTGCTTCAGAACTGGCCCGCCAGATGGCTGTAGTTCCCCAGCAGACTGTTATAAATTTTAATTTTAGCGTTTATGATCTGGTGATGATGGGGAGAAATCCTTATCAGGATAGATGGGGTAGTATAGATGATAATGATAGACAAGTTGTGGAAGAAGCTTTAACATTGACTGATACCAGGCAATTTCGCAGTAAAAGTATTGATCAGCTCAGTGGTGGGGAAAGACAGCGAGTAATTATTGCCCGGGCTCTGGCCCAATCTCCCGAAATTCTGTTGCTGGATGAACCAACTTCGAGTTTGGACATTAATTATCAGGGTGAAATATTTGACCTGCTATCATATTTAAATAATGAGCGAGAATTAACTATTGTGGTAGTTTCTCATGACTTAAATCTTTCTGGCCAATACTGTCAGCGTCTGATTTTATTTGAAGAGGGTGAAATATATGCTGCAGGAACTCCGGAAAATGTTTTGACGGAAGATAATATTAATGAGGTTTATGATGCTAATGTTATCATAAAAGATAATCAATTTACCGGCCGACCTTTTATAACAGTTATGCCTGGAGAATATAGTGATTATCACTGCAAATTCAAAAGTACTGGTTGTATACATTTAATATGTGGTGGCGGGAATGCTAAGAATTTACTGCAAAAATTATATTTTCATGGTTTCAGAGTGAGCTGTGGAGTTATTAACAAGGGGGATAGTGACTGGGATCTGGCTAAAGACCTGGGGTTTGAAATGGTGGACATTGATCCCTTTGCTTATATTGATGAAAATGCTCTCCAGAGGAACAAAGAAAAAATTTCTAGTGCAGAAGTGGTACTTGTTTCTGACCTTCCTTTTGGGCATGGTAATTTAGATAACCTGATTCAATTGAAGGAATTTGATGATAAAGATATAATTATGCTTAATAAGAGAAATATAGCCAGGAGAGATTATACTGAAGGAAAGGCTATAGAGGTCTGGCAGGATTTAGTTGAAAAAGATAATGTATATACTGCAGATAGTGAAGATGAGATGATGAATAAAATTTTTCGCCTTTTGGATGTTGACAATTGAGATATTTTTACAGGAGGAAAGTATTATGATAAAACCTGCTTCTCTGGAGGATGAGTTATTCGTTGTATTGATTCCAGGTGGATTGGTGGCAGAAAAAGCGAGGGAAATTCAGCAGGCTATTTCTGCAGAGTATGAACTTTACGATAGTGAGGAGCTGCCGCCTCTTCACATTACAATAGATAGGATTAAAAAAGAAGATAAGCTGGAAGCTGCCAGATTAATGGTGGAAACAATGCAGAATTTTGCTGCCGAAATTAATATTTTATTGGAAGAATTTAACTGTTTGCAACAGCACAATAATAGATTTCTGGTTCTTAATGTAAAAGATACTGATTCTTTAATTGAATTTTCTCGCCAGCTTCATAACAGACTGGAGCAGGCTGATATTACCACTATTGAAAACTATGAGGAATGGAATTTTCATATTACTCTGGTAAATAATCATTTTGTTGATAAACCACTTTCCTGGGAGAATTTTTCAGGTTTGTGTCAGGAAAAGAAGGAGGAAATTAATAAAATAATTTCTTCGGCTCGTCGTCTGGAAATTTGGCGGCCAACTACGGATGCTGCCAAAAGAGCTTATTTTAGCCTGGATCTGAAATAGGATTGCAGGCAAAATATTTTAAAGGAGGAATAATTGTGGGGGAAATTAAAGGTGTAATACTGGATCTTGATGGGGTAATTACTGATACCGCTGAATTTCATTTTCTCAGCTGGAAACGTATGGCGGAAGAAGAAGATATTGATTTTAGTCGCGATGATAATGAACAATTAAGAGGTGTCTCTCGCAGAAAATCTCTGGAATTGATTTTAGGAGAACAGGAATTATCTGAAGATGAAATGCAAAGATTGATGGACAAGAAAAATGAGTATTATCAGGAAAAAATAGAAGATATGAATGAGGAAGATATGCTGCCTGGAGCTAGGAAACTTATTGAAAAACTCAAAGAGAGAGAATTATCTGTAGCTGTTGCTTCTTCCAGCAGAAATGCCAGAATCGTTCTGGAAAACCTGGGTATAGAAGACCAGTTTGCTGCAATTTCTGATGGATATAGTGTTAAAGATCCTAAGCCGGCACCCGATTTGTTTTTACATACTGCTCAGAAACTGGGTTTAGAACCAGAAGAATGTGTGGTTATAGAAGACGCCTCCTCCGGGGTAGAGGCTGCTATGGAAGCTGGCATGAAGGTAGTTGGAGTTGGACCAGAAGATAGAGTTGGAGATGCTCATTTAAGATATGAAGAAGTTAAAGATGTGGAGATAGATGAAATATTGTCTTTGCATAAATAGATTTGAATAAAAATAAAAATAAAAATTATGCTCATATTGAAGGATTATTTAAAACAGTATTGAAAATTATATATAGTGAAATATAAAATTATTATATTTTTTTGCTTAGATTTGCAAGCGTTTGCGTAGAGGTGGAATATTATGGGGATAACCCAAAAAGAACTGGCTGACATGGCAGGAGTAGCTGTTTCTACTGTCTCTCGAGCATTAAATGACAAACAGGGAGTAAGTCAGGAAACCAGGGAAAAAATTTTAGATCTAGCCAAAGAATATAATTATAAACCCAACAGAATGGCTCAGGGGCTGGCCAAACAAAAGACCAATATGCTGGCTTTATTACTTCCGGATCTAAAAAACCCTGAAAATTATTCGATTGTGGATGCTGTGGAAAAAGTTATAGAACAAACTAACTATCAGCTGGTTATATGCAACTCCCGTGGTAGTGAAATAAAGAGCAAAAATTATCTTGATTTGTTAAAGTTGAATCAATTTGATGGAGCTCTGATTGTCGGTGGTACAAAAGTGGGGACTAAGTTGCTGGAACTTGCGCCCAGACATGAAAATATAGTTTTGATTAACCTTTTACTGGAAGAACTTCTTATGCCCAGTCATCTTGTTAATTATCAGGAAGGGGGCAGACTGGCTGCTAAAGAATTGAGTGATAATAAGAAAGTTCAAGTGGAGAGTTCTGCTCAAGGACCATTTGTTATGTTAATGGGGTCTACTAGAGATTATATTGATAGTAAAAGACGTCAGGGCTTTGTGGAATACTGTCAGAGTCAGGGTATTGACTATGAAGTTTTTTCCGATGTTAGGAGTCGCGAAGATGGTTACCAGGCTTTTCTGGATATATTAGAAGAATATTATCCACCTCCAGATGGTTTTTATTTAACTTCTAATATGTCAGCTATAGGATTGATAGAAGCGATCAAAATGGGAGGATATTTAATTCCTGAAGATTTTCAAATAATTGGAACAGGGAATAATCATATTTCTGAGCTGGCTAAACCTGAATTAACAGTAATAAAGGAACCTCTTAGAGAAATTGCCAGCAGTGCTGCTCAAAATCTACTGGAATTAGTTAAAAATTCTTCTTCAGCCAAAGATATTAATGTTTATAACCCTACAATTGAGGTGAAAGGAACAACTTTAAAATAGAGACTAAAATAATTTATTTAACCAATTTGGAAAAATCTCCTGTGAACAGAAAGTTATAAATTTCAATGATGAAAATTACCAAGATGAGTAATTACAAGCCTCAAACAAATGTTTTGAAGCAGATACATTTATATTAATTTATATAAGGAGGTTTTATTAATGGCAGGCGTCACTCTGGATGAAGTAACTAAGACTTTTAATAATGGTGAAGTTGTAGCGGTGGAAAATGCTAATTTGGAAATTAGAGACAAGGAATTTCTAGTATTAGTAGGGCCTTCTGGCTGTGGTAAATCTACCACCTTGAGAATGATTGCGGGCCTGGAAGAAATAACTGAAGGTACAATTCAAATTGGAGACCAGGTTGTAAATGATATTCCTCCCAAAGACAGAGATATTGCTATGGTATTTCAGAATTATGCTCTTTATCCTCACATGAATGTGTATGATAACATGGCATTTGGGCTTAAGTTAAGAAAATTTCCTAAAGATGAAATAGAGCGACGAGTAAATGAAGCTGCGGATATTCTGGGTATTCCTAATTTGCTTGATAGGAAACCCAAACAGTTATCTGGTGGCCAACGTCAGCGTGTTGCTCTGGGTAGAGCGATAGTTAGAGAGCCCAAAGTGTTTTTGATGGATGAGCCACTTTCTAATCTTGATGCTAAGCTCAGAGTACAGATGAGAGCTGAACTATCCAAATTACATGATAGACTGCAGACTACTGTAATCTATGTAACCCACGATCAAACAGAGGCTATGACCATGGGAGATAGAATAGTAGTTTTAAAAGATGGTAGAGTTCAACAGGTTGCTGATCCCATGACATTATATAATAAGCCTGTGAATATATTTGTGGGAGGATTTATAGGCAGTCCGGCTATGAATTTTACCGATGCGAATTTGGTGGAAGAAAACGGCGATATTTTTGTGGAAGGGAATGGAGCGTTCACAATAAAACTGGCGGAAGAATTGGTTAATAATAATCCTGACATAAAAAATTATGTAGGAGGAGAGGTTGTTTTTGGTATAAGGCCGGAAGATTTAAATGATGCATCTGTAACTCAAGAAGTTGATATTAAAGAAGTAAATACTTTTGAGGCTGAAGTAGATGTTGTGGAACCCATGGGATCAGAGATTTATTTATACATCAATACTGGTGAACATGAAATGATAGCCAGAGTGGAAGCTGACAGTGAAGCAGAGGTGGGAGATACAATTAAGCTGGCTGTAAATCAAGAGCATATGCATATTTTTGATCCGGAAACGGAAGAATCAGTGTTTTACTCTTAAATATGTGATGTGAGAAAAAGGCGGACTACATTTTGTTTTTAGGGTCCGCCTGATTATTTATTTTATTTCTCAGAATTTAATTTAACCTGCAAGGAGGAAAATAAATTTCTTTGTAGAAATTTGATTAAGACAGAAAGAGAATAAAATTACATAATGGCCGGGGTGGTAATATGAATAAATCGAAATATATTTTAATAAAAAGATTGTTGCCCCTGGTCGTAATTTTAATTGTGATATTTTTATCTTATCACATTATTGGAAATTATCTGGAAATCAGGAATTTGGAGACAGAGATAGCTGAGATGGAAGAAAGGATAGAAGAAGCCGAAAAAAAACAGGAACAGCTGGGCAGGGAATTACAGCGCCTTGATGATCCAGAATATATTGAAAGATTGGCCAGGCGTAAATTGGGTTTAGTACGACCTGGAGAAGAACTTATTATACCTTATGATGTTGAGGATGAGGATGAATAAAATTATTAATAAATTATTTTTACAATTGAAAGGGGGCAGGTTATAGCTGATAGCAATATAGTAATTAATTTTCCAGGGAGAATTTAGATATTATGAATAGCAAAGAATTGTTTCATTAAAGTTTGACAGGTTAATATAATTAGGTTATAATTAAATCAATATTATTACACTCTGAGGAGGAGTTTATTAAGTATGTCCATTGAAGAAGGTTCCACAGTTGAAGGTGAAGTTACAGGTATTACAGATTTTGGTGCTTTTGTTGAATTGCCCGGGGGAGAAACCGGTCTGGTACACATTTCGGAAATTGCCAATTCTTACGTAAAGGATATTACTAATTATGTTGAAGAAGGCGAAGAAATCAAGGTGAAAGTCATCAATATAGATGATGATGGTAAAATCGGCCTTTCCATAAAAAGGCTGGAAGATCCTACTGATAGGAGAGATGAAGCTCCTAAAAAATCTTTTGAAGAAAAGATGGATGAATTTCTTCAACAAAGCAGTGATAGACAAAAAGATTTGAAAGACAGACAGGCTGACCAGGAAAGATAAAGTTATTTTGAGATCTGAGAAAAATTCTAGATAAAATTCCTTTTTGATATCTGTCAATATGGGAATTTTTCTTTAACATCCTCTGATTGAGGATGTTTTTTTTCATGGTTTAAAGGTGATTGCTATAGATTATTTTTTATTTGGCGGGAGTGGTAGTCTTGGAACGGAGATGTGAAGATGTATATTGTGATAGTCTGCCTGAATATGTAGAAAAAATGACTAAAAGGTTTTTTGTTTCCGGAGCGGAAAGAAATATAATCAAATCTCAACTGGATAGTTCTGCTGATAATGTTCTGGCTGTAATTAAACGCTGTTCTTCTGGTTTTCCCCAGATCTTACTTGTACATCCATTTTATAAAGGGGAGGTTTTCCCTACAGTTTTTTGGTTGAGCTGTCCAAAATTACGAAAGGATATTTTCCAGCTTGAGGATCAAGGTTTGCTGGAAAAGCTTACTGATAAAGAAAAAAAGAGCTCATCCTTTTCCCAAAAAATGAAAAAAGCACATGATGAATATTCACTTTGTCGACGCAAACTTATGAAAAATGAACAATGGAAACAGGCTGCCAGTATATCGGAAGATATAGTTAAAACTTTAAAAGATTCCGGGGTTGGAGGTATTCGAACTAGCTCTGGTCTTAAATGTTTGCACACTCATTATGCTCATTATGCTGCTGGAGGGGAAAATCCTGTGGGTAGGATAACATCGGATCACCTTGAAATTCCCTGGCTTTGCCGTTCATGTTATAGCTACATATAATTATTTTTACTGGGTAATTATATAATTGCTTTGATATAATTTGTTCTATATATTTAAAATGGAGGCAGAAAAATGAGCAAGAAGCCGCGAAAAGCTGCAGCAATTGATATCGGCAGTAATTCCTGCAGATTGTTGATAGCCAGACAAAAAGATGGGAAATTAGTTCGCGAATATTATGACATGAGAACAACCAGACTATTAGAAAAGGTAGAAAGCAATAAAATATTAACTGAAGCCGCTGAAAGAAGAACACTTACTGCTCTGAGAAATTTTAAACAGCAAATATCAAAAAGAGACATTTGTAAAATTCAAGCAGTAGGTACCAGCGCTTTGAGAGAAGTTAATAATTCACAGGATTTTTGTCATAAAATAGAAAATGAGCTTTCTTTGCCAGTGCAAATAATAAGTGGTCAAGAAGAGGCTGAGCTTGTATTTGCTGGTGTGAGTAGTTTTCCCGGTAGAAAGGTTAATATGGTTATTGATATTGGCGGTGGCAGCACTGAAATTATTAGTCAGGGTAATGATGGTCCAATAAAAGCCTTAAGTATGAATATAGGGGCAGTTAGATATACTGAAAGATATATCGACAATCCGAAAGAGTTAATAAATAAAAGTGATCGAGAAAAAATTTATAAAAAAGCCCGGAAGTATTTTGCTCAAAGCAATTCTAATTTAAACAATACAAATGGAATTGAGTTTGTTTTTGGAGTTGGAGGGACTATAACAACTCTGGTGGCTATTGCCGAACACATGGAAAAATACCAACCTTGGAAAGTGGAGAACTTTTCCCTCACTAAAACTAGAGTAGAAACAATCACCAACTTTCTTTCTAATAAAGATATTGAGGAGAGAAGAAGAGTCCCTGGTTTAAATCCGGAAAGAGCAGATGTTATTGTGGCGGGCAGTTTGATTTTGCTGGCTTTTATGACAGGCTTTTCTCTCGACCGAATTAAAGTTAGTGATAGGGGATTCTTATTCGGAATTATATCAAAATATTTATTATAAATGGTCTTTATTTATTGAAAGAATAATAGTCAGGCAGGAGTTTTTTGGCTTTTATAGAAATAAAACTTGAGGATGGAAAAGAGGGGAGGAGTTTCCCTTGGAAATTTTGCCAGAGTGCAAAGATTTTTGCCGGGAAGAAAATCTTTTGCAGTTGGGAGACAGAGTTCTTCTGGCAGTTTCGGGAGGCCCGGATTCTCTCGCATTATTGGATATATTTGATAGATTGAAAGATAACTGGAATCTGGATATTGGGGTTTTTCATTTAAATCACTGTTTACGAGAGGCTGCAGCAGAAGAAGCGGAGTTTGTTAAGGAAGTATGTGAGGCACGTAATATTCCTTGCTGGCTGGAAAAAGTTGATGTTAAAGATGTTAAAGAAAAAAGGGGGAGTAGTTTAGAAGAGACTGCCAGGGAAATCAGACTGGCTTTACTTTGTAAATATGCAAAAAAGAAAGAAATGGATGCGGTTGCTCTGGGGCATCAGGCCAATGATAGAGCAGAAACTGTCATATTCAATTTAATTCGGGGAGCAGGGTTACCCGGTTTGACCGGTATTTCCCCTAAATCTTACCATAGAGATTATCCTTTTATCAGACCTTTATTGAAATTTACTAAGGATCAGCTGGAAAATTACTGTCATGAACGCTCTCTGGAACCAAGAATTGACTCCAGCAATTTTTCTACTGACTATGATCGTAACAAGATTCGTCAGGAACTTATACCTTATCTGGAAAAAAATTTTAATCCTGAGTTAATTTCGATTTTAAACTCCACAGCTGATTTAATTAGCAGTGAAAATGAGTTTTTGCAGGAATTGGCAAAAAAAGTTTTTGTACAATATTCTAAAATGGTTAAAGAACACAGAATAGACCTGGAGATTGAGCCTTTAAAAGAGGTAGATATGGTTTTACGCCGACGAGTATGGAGAATTACTATCAGCAAACTAAAGGGTTCAACTGAGGGATATTATAAAGATAATTTTGCAATGCTGGAAGATATAATAAATAATAGTGCTGATAAAGAAGGCAATAAAACTTATCACCTGCCCGGTCAAATTATTGTTCAGCAGGAATATGGTGTTTTGTCATTTAGAGATGAAGTCTGGCAGGAAAGACAAAAGCGTTACACTACTTTTTCTATTATTGTAGAAACTCCCGGTAAAGTTGAACTTCCTGATGGCAGGTTATTACAATTTGCTATAACTAACCTGCCTGAAAACTGGCAATCAATAGTTACTGATGAAAATATATGTTTGGTGGATAATGATAAAATATCCTGGCCGCTTAATGTTCGTAATCGTAAAGCTGGTGATAAATTCAAACCTTTAGGTATGACAGGGAGCAAAAAAATTAAAGATTTTTTTATTGATGAAAAGATTCCTACTGACAGGAGAGATAAAATACCGCTGGTTGTTGATAATAGAGATCGGATAGTTTGGGTGGCAGGTATGAGATGTGGCGATAATTTTAAAGTGACTTCTGATACGCAAAAAGTATTAAAAATTAAACTTAAAAATTAAGGGGAGCGATTTTATTATGGAGCTGGATAAATTAACAGATGATATAGATGAAATTATTATAGATGAAGAGGAATTACAAAAAAGAATAGCGGAGTTGGGTGAGGAAATTACTGAGACTTATCCAGATGATACTGAATTGCGTCTCATCTGTATTTTGAGGGGGGCTGTAATGTTCATGGCCGATCTTTCTCAAAATATAAATTTACCCGTTACTTTTGATTTTATGGAAGTTTCAAGTTATGCGGGAACTGAATCTACTGGTACCGTAAGAATAATTAAGGACTTAGAAGATGATATAAGTGATAAACATGTACTAATCGTGGAAGATATTATTGACACTGGTTTGACTTTAAAAAATGTTATGGAAATGTTGAAAACGAGAAAACCTGCCAGTTTGAAAGTTGTTACACTGCTTGATAAGCCTGAGAGAAGAGATTATAAACACGTCCAGATAGACTTTAACGGTTTTGAAATACCAAACAAATTTGTAGTCGGTTATGGGCTGGACTTTGATGAAAAATACCGAAATTTACCTTTTATTGGAGTTTTGAAAGAAGAAATGTATAGCTAATTTAGTTTTTACAAAAACCATAATGTATGGTATAATGCCTTAATGTATAATTCGTGGGAGTTAATGTTATAAGTATGAGAGGAGGTAAGTGCTTTTGAATAAATTTGCTAAAAATATTGGTTTTTACCTGCTTTTGATTGCTATTTCAATTCTTGTAGCGCAATTTTTTATGCAGCAAGGTCCGGATGAAGTGGAAGAATTCACTTATTCTGAGTTAATCAGGCAGGTGGAAGCTGGAAATGTAAATCAGGTGACTATGGTAGGAAGTGAAAGAGTTGAAGGTACTTTTCAAGGGCGTGAGTTTGAGGTTGATGTACCGCCTGAAGACACCCCCTATCTCTTGCAAACTTTGAGAGCTCAGGATGTTGAAATATCCACTGAGCCTGAACCAAGCGCCCCCTGGTGGCTTAATATACTGGGTTACATGATGCCTATTGGTATTTTGATTATAGCCTGGATTTTCATTATGCAAAGGATGCAGGGTGGGGGCGGCAAGATGATGTCCTTTGGTAAAAGTAAAGCCAATCAGATGCAGGAACAGGATAAGGATATAACTTTTGATGATGTAGCAAATTATGAAGAAGTCAAAGAAGAGCTGCAAGAAGTCGTAGAATTTTTGAAAAATCCACGCAAATTCTCTCGGCTGGGCGCTGAGGTGCCCAAAGGTGTATTACTGGTAGGACCACCCGGAACTGGTAAAACTTTAATGGCTAGAGCTGTTGCTGGAGAAGCCGGAGTGCCATTTTTCTTTATAAGTGGTTCTGATTTTGTAGAGATGTTTGTAGGAGTCGGTGCTTCTAGAGTTAGAGATTTATTCGAAAAAGGAAAGGAAAATTCTCCCTGTATAATATTTGTAGATGAGCTAGATTCAGTTGGCCGCCAGCGTGGTGCCGGTCTTGGAGGTGGCCATGATGAAAGGGAGCAAACTTTAAATCAGCTTTTAAATGAGATGGATGGTTTTGGGCCCAATGAAGGTATAATTCTAATGGGCGCTACCAACCGGCCTGATGTTCTTGATCCCGCTCTGTTAAGACCCGGTCGTTTTGACAGACAGGTAGTTGTGGACAAACCAGATGTGCGCGGTAGAAGACTAATTTTGGAGATTCATCTCAAAGATAAGCCAATTGCTGACGATGTTGATACAGACATTTTGGCCAAAAGAACTCCTGGTTTTACTGGAGCAGATATGGAAAATCTGGCTAATGAGGCAGCTATTCTTTCAGCCCGTCGAGGTAAGGATGTAATTACTATGACAGAATTTGATGATGCTGTAGACAGAGTTATTGCGGGCCCTGCCAAAAAGAGTCGGGTGATTTCGGAAGAAGAAAAAAATCTGGTAGCTTATCACGAAACAGGACATGCTTTGCTGGGGGAACTACTGGAACACGCTGATAAAACCCATAAAGTTTCCATTATTCCCCGGGGGGGCGCAGGTGGTTTTACAATACCTCTTCCTGAAGACGATAAGAATTTTGTTACCAAAAGAGAATTGCTTGATAAAGTTACAGCTCTTTTGGGAGGCAGGGTAGCTGAAGAAATATTTCTGGAAGATATTTCAACCGGGGCTCAAAATGATCTGGAAAGAGCCACCAAAATAGTGAGAGCTATGATTACCCAATACGGTATGAGTGAAAAATTAGGCCCTTTGACATTAGGCGATAAAGAAGATGGTCAGGTATTTTTAGGAAAGGATCTCTCTACCAGTCGAAATTATAGTGAAGAAGTTGCTTCTGAAATAGATCAGGAGATCAGTACGATTATTGAACAATGTCATAGAAAAGCTAAAGATCTTTTAAAGGATAATTATGAAACTGTAGAAAGAATAGTGGTAAATCTTAAGGAGCATGAAACCTTAAATTCTGAACAAATTCAAAAATTAGTTGAAGGTGAAGAGATAGAGCCTCCCGAATCTGAAGATGAGAGTTCAACCACAGGGGAAGAAGAGAGCGAAGAGAATGAAGAAGATGAATCCCTTCCTGATTTGCCCAGAACTGATCAGGGCAAGGAAACCGGTTCAGTGCCAGGACATTGATTCCGGCAATTGTTGTATTTGAATTTAATTTCCCCTGTAGGAGATGAGGAGAAGCTAAATATGAGCAATAATTATATCAACTTCACAGTTGAAATTATCATATAAGAAATCAAGGGATGCGGTCTTATCGGCCGCATCCCTTTATTAATTTAAACTGGCAATTGAAAAATGGGAGGGTAAAAAATGATTTGTATAAATGGTAACGAGTTAAGCATTAGAGAAGTGATTGAAGTTGCCAGAAACAGGGAGAAAATTTCCCTGGCCGAATCTTCTATAAAAGATATAAAAAAGGCCAGAAAACAGGTGGAAAAAGTGGTAGAGGATAATCAAATTTGTTATGGTATTACAACCGGTTTTGGGCGTTTTAGTGATACCCGCATTTCACCACAAGAGGTTTTAAATCTTCAGGAAAATTTAATACGCAGTCACGCTGCCGGAACAGGTGAAAGTCTTTCAGTAGAAGTAGTAAGAGCAATGATGCTGCTGCGAATTAATGCTCTTGCCCGGGGGCATTCAGGTATTCGTCATAAAACCATAAAACTACTTGTTGAAATGCTCAACAAGAACGTTCATCCAGTGGTGCCGTCTCAAGGATCGTTAGGAGCGAGCGGGGACCTGGCTCCTCTAGCACATATGGCGCTTGTGCTTATAGGAGAAGGTAAAGCAAAAGTAGATGGAGAAGAGATGCCGGGTGAGAAGGCTTTGAATAAAAGAAATCTGGAGCCGGTTACTTTATACAG
>CAYOFJ010000029.1:0-13900 GCA_964403065.1 uncultured Halanaerobiaceae bacterium
TCGTTAAGGCTTTTGTAGCCTTCCTGTTGAATTTCGGAAAAGTGAACAAAAACATCGTCTCCAGATTCTCTTTCAATGAAGCCAAAACCTTTCTTGTCGTCAAACCACTTAACTGTACCTGTGTAAATCATTTAAATAATTCCTCCTTGTTAGTAATCGGACGGTGTAACGTATATTTTTTGTCCGACAAAAATAATACTATCACACCCTACCACATAAGTCAAGAAAAAATTTGATGTTTTTGGATCTTTGTTGTTTGCAAGGTTAAATGCACGGTTTTTTTGTTGATTTTGACCTTTGTGTGGATAATATCTACAATATTGTTTGTAAACAACAAAGGATTTCTCACATAATTGTAGAACATATATATTAGAAATCAGACAGTTTATTGCTCCAGGCAATTATATTCATGATATAAAGAGAGGGGTATAGAGAATGGGAAATTCAGCTTTAAAAAGGAAATTAAAAGAAGAAGAACATTATGAGTATTTACAGCTGCCGGAAAGTCTGGCCAGGAGTTTAGATTTCGAAAATAAATCGGATTATAAAGGTGTGAAAGCCCGCTATAATTATATTAAATCATTTTTCCAGGATCACTCATTTGAACAAATAGTAAATATTGGCGGTAACTGTGGATATTACTCACTTTCCCTGCTGGATGATAAGCTGGCCGAAAAAGCTATAGTTTATGACATAAAATCGGATATATTAGAGCTTGGTGAATATATGGCTGAGGCTATGGGACTGGCTGATAGATGTAAATTTGCAGAAAAAATGATAAATCTGGATGAGCTTAAAACCCTGCCGGATTCGGATGTTTTGATCTGCCAGAACGTAATCCATCATGCCGGTGATTATTTTGATGAGGAAAAAGTTAAAGACATGGGCTGGGGTAATTATATAAATGTGTTTTTAGAAAAACTGCGGGAAAAGTATGAATATGCAGTTTTAGCTGTGGGATTTAAATGGAACAAACCAAAATACTGGGACGTTAATAAGAGCGATAGACGGCGGATATTTACAGATATTTTAAACAGTTCTGGCTGGAAAATTATCAGTGATGCAAATGTATATAATTTAATGGTAAGTGATGATACCCATTATAATAAGTTTAAACCTGAAAATGCAGCAGATTTTGATAAAAGTGACCTTGGTTATCTCTGGGACCTAATAACTTTCAACGCTATCAAACATGCCAGTATTTTGCTGGGCTCGAAAACCGAAAAAGTGAAAACCAGTGTTCCGGCACTTACTGAAATGGCCAGAGAAATAGCTAAAAGTTATCAAATATATCTATTAGAATAGTTTTGCGGGGGCTAAAAAATGCTCACTATTAAATGTGCAGATTGCAAAACAAAAATCATGAAATATAAAAAGATAGGAAAGGGAAAAGTTTTGAGATGTTATAGAGATAGAATAACCAGATTGTATGATTATGAGGTAGAGGGAGATAAATTAAAATGCGGTAATTGCGGCAAAGTAATAGGTGATATTGATGAAACGCAAGTAAACATGAATCAAACTGCTTTTACTTTTAGTGGTCATAAGATTAAAAAATAAATAAAAAAATGTAATGTGTTTTACGGATATGGATAGCAATATTTTATAAAATTATTTCTGGCAAATTGCTGAAAATTTAATTGTAGAAATAATTACTGAAAAGTGAGGGATAGTAGTATGCCCACATACAATTTCAAATGTAGAGAATGTGGAGAAAAATTCAAAATAGAAATTTCACTTGACGACAAAGAAACGATGGTGCCTACCTGTCCTAATTGTGGAAGCGAGGATGTTTTTCAGGATTTTAGCAGTGTAGGAATTCTGTCCTGTAATTCAGGCGGTGCTGCAGGCTCTCCTGGTTGAAGCTTCGGCGGTTAATAAACTCCGTGTGAGTTTATAGTTTTTTGAGAAAATCGTCAAAGAGCTTATTTATCTTTTGATAATTAGTATTCGGGGATTTTAGCTCATCTGCAATTTTTTCCAGCTCCTGAGCGATCGTTTTTTCAGGAGCATTTTTTAATTGTTTAAGAGTGAATCTGATTTCCTGGTGGAAATTTTGTGGTGAAGAACTATCTTCTAAATTGAATGCCCACATATGAATTTCATTTCTTAGCTGCTGGAGTATTTTCTGCGCTTTTTCAGGTTCAATTACTCTGGCAAATTTAAAGTTTAAACCGAGTTTTTTCTTCAGCTTTTCCTGTTTTTCTTCCTTTAACTCCTGGCTTAAATAGGCCTTTTCTTCCTGAGTTTTTTGGATCATTTTTTCCAGTTCAAAAGCGGATTCTCTAATTTCTATACTTTGAATTTCTTGTTTAATTTCCGGACTGTTACTTTTTAAAACCTGCCATCCCTGAAAAGAATCGTAGGCAGCCAGTGCACCTTCTACCGTGCGATATTCCGGCACAGTACTTTCCTGCTTGTAACCATGCAGTTCATTTTCAATCCAGGTTTTGCTTTCTTTATCTCCGGCTTCTCTGGCAGCAAGGTGAGCTTTTTTTAATAAATCGGTTATTTTTAAGTCAGGGTTGGAACAGGCCGTTTTTAAATTTTCAATATGATCTATGCTCAATATTTTTTCCTCCTATCATCACTGAACGAAAAATAAAGATTTATGGTATTTGCAAACTTTTCTTTATTATACCATGAGAAGAGGAGATATCAAAAACTCAGATGGGGGAGTGGAATAGAAGTTGAAGTTAAAACAAATTTGATTGTTTATTTATTTTTTGGACGGCGGCAAGTGGTTGTTTTGAAACAGATTAGAGCGCTTAATTGAATTCTGAATTTAATCAAAGGAGTTCAGAATAGCTCTCGGGTGGTCATAGCTTATGAAAACAGTGAACGGGAAGAGCTGCTTTTGGTTGTACTAACCACAACTAGTTAACTAAACTTTACTCAATTTATACTTGACAACTTCTTATCCAGGGGTTATAATTTATATGTGAAAGATAAAGATAATATTAAATTTTCGTGGTGGATGTAGCTCAGTCTGGTTAGAGCGCAGGATTGTGGATCCTGAGGCCGAGGGTTCGAGTCCCTTCATCCACCCCATTTTTATTTTCGTTACATTTTAATAAATCATTTTCCAGAACCCGCTTTTCCGGCGGGATTTTATTTTTTTGATATTTATGATTTTTTAGTAATAAGATTTCACTGAGAAAAGTGATTTTACAGTAAATTCAGTTAAAAGGAACCTGTATATGCTGGGGATCATCATTTCAATATTCTGGCGATATCGAGTTTATACTGGTCATCCTTGATTTTAGAGGCGGTTGAGTTTAAAAATGATCAGCTTCTAAAAACACTGTTAAGTTTTGGCACAAAGAGATTCATCGCCAGAATAGCAAAAGTTGTCCCTTCCGTAAACTCATACACACCGGGTGTCTGCCAGCCCCACCAGCGCATACCCATGATTATCAAACCTATTCCTACGCCAAATATGATTTGAGCTTTGGGATAGCGGGGAGAAGTCATGGGGTCTGTTGCCATAAAGAATGAGCCTAAGATCAAACTACCTGCAAAAAAGTGGAACAGAGGGTTCTGTCCGGCGATCAATGACAGTACAAGTACAGTACTTAAAATGCTGGCGGGAATTCTCCAGCGCACATATTTTTTATATATTAAGTAGGCAGCTCCTATTAACAGTAACAGAGAAGAGATCTCACCAAGGGTGCCCGGTATTCTGCCCAAAAAAAGATTTAATACCTCGGAAGTCTCTCCTGTTTCCCTGAGAATTTCCAGAGGAGTAGCTGCAGTTGTCATTTCTACAGGGGTTCTCCAGGGTAAAATTGAATCGGGAAAGGCATATAAATAGAATAATCTTCCGAATATAGCAGGGTTGAATAAATTTTTGCCAAACCCTCCAAAAAACTGTTTGCCTACTATTATACCAAATGCGGCAGATATTCCCAGGGCATATAAAGGTGTTGAAACCGAAACTGCCAGAGAAAGTAAAAGTCCGGTTACAGCAGCACTACCATCTTTAACTGTAATTTTTTGGCCGGTTAATTTTTGATATATAGCTTCTGCGGCCACTGCTGAAGCCACTCCTGTTATAATTAGCAACACGGCCTGTAATCGGAAAGCATAGATGGAGTATAATGCTGCTGGGGTTAAAGCCATTAACATTCCGTACATCATTTTCATATAAAAATCAACTCCTCTCTAATGAGTGAATTTCTATTGGAATTATTCTGGTAATGAAGGAATAAATCCTGCAATTATTATAAAATATCTGCTAAAATATAAATTCATAGCTGTAATACTTGATAAATTTATCATTCTCAGTTACTATTGTATTAACCGAAGATATTCTCCAGTAAAGTGAGGAATAAGCATGTTACCTCTTAGGGATAATGTTCCGCGCCGAAAAAAACCAGTTGCCACGGGAATTATAATTATCATAAACATTTTAGTTTATTTATATCAGACTCAGCTTCCCAGACAGGAATTAATGTTTTTTGTAAGAGAATTTGGTTTGGTTCCCAGCAACTTTTTATCAACTCCGGTGAATTTGATTTATACTCCTTTAACTTCCATGTTTTTACATGGTGGGCTGGGACATATAATTGGCAACATGTGGATTTTGGCCCTCTTTGGAGATAATGTGGAAGATAGAATGGGAAGACTTTCTTTTGTGTTTTTTTATTTATTGAGCGGTTTGGCGGCAAGTGCTGCCCACATGGCATTTAATTTAGATTCTGTAGTTCCTATAATAGGTGCTTCTGGTGCTATAGCCGGGGTTATGGCCGCCTATGTGTTTCTCTTTCCTCTGGCCAGAGTTATAACTTTAATACCCATATTTTTCTTTCCTTATATAATTTCTTTGCCCGCTATGATTTTCATGGGAGCCTGGTTTTTGATTCAAATATATTACGGGACTCTAAATATAGCACTGGGTGGAGCTGCCGGTGGAATTGCCTGGTGGGCTCATATAGGTGGTTTTGTTTTTGGTGGAGTGGTTTATAGGTTCTTTTTGAAAAATAAACTTCAATATTATTAATTTGGATATGGTGATATTATGCTGGAGAAAAAGATACTGGGAAAATTAAAAGACTATAAAAATCTAATACTCATAATAGTAGTATTGTTTTTGGGCGTCAGCAGTTTTGTGCTGTATAGATATTACAGCCAGGATTTTGGCATAGAGCAGATAGCATCTGATGTTGAAACAGGTTATTCAGTGGACTATTTTGTATATGCAGATGAGGAATTGGAAGGCAGGGAAAATGTACCTTTAATAGTTCATACTTTCCATGCTGGTATTGAAGATGAGGTCGAGGGGGAGACAATCGAAGAGAGAGCTTATCAAACTACCAGATCACTTCATTCCATAGCTCGGGAGATAGACGGAGTGATGGTTGTTCCAGCTTTTTCGCTAACAGAAAGTCCGGAAAAAAGTATAAATTCTCAATCTATCATTAGTAGATATGAACAAACAGGAGCAGAACTAAAGGCTATAATTGATGATATTAAAAGTAGAATGCAGGAAAGAAACATTAATCTGGCTGACAGAGTAAATCTATTTGGTTTTGGTTATTCTGCTTTATATGCTTCGCGCTGGCAATTAATGTATCCTGAAACTGTAAAAACTGCTGTTTTAGGTGCACCGGGTGAGTGGCCGGCGGTTCCTGCTGAAGAGTTTGAAGATAATGTTTTTGATTATCCCCTGGGGTTGACCGGACTGGAAGACAAAACCGAAAGATCAGAAGCGTTAGAGGAAATAGCTGTTTTTCATTTCCAGGGGCAGGAAGATGAATTTTCAGTAATTTCTGATACAAGAATTTTTGCGGATAAACATCGGCAGCAGTTGCAGGATCTTGCTGAGCAAAATAACGAATATTTAGATATTGTTAGTGAGTTATTTACCCGTAATTCTTTGGAATATAAGTATTCAACTTATGAAGATGTAGATCATAGATTCAATCTGGAAATGCATGATGATGTGGTGGAATTTCTGGAAAAACATAATTAAATTTACCGAGCTATATCTGTCTAATTTTGGAAGGAGTAAATATAAATTATGTTTATCAGACTTTTGCTGCTTTTTACTATAGTTCCTATGACCGAATTGGCCCTTCTGATCTGGGTGGGCAGGAGAATTGGGTTTTTTCCCACAATTATTTTGGTGGCTTTTACCGGAATAATAGGAGTCACTGCTGCTAAAATGCAGGGATTTTTAATTATGAATCGCATTAAAGAAAGATTTGCCCGGCAGGAATTACCCACTATAAATATGGTTGAAGGGATTTTAATCTTAATTGGAGGGGCTATGCTGCTGACACCGGGTCTTTTAACTGATGTAACAGGCTTTTTATTTATTTTGCCTTTTTCCCGGCCTATGATTGCCAGGCTGGCCCAAAAATATGTGGGAGGATATCTGAAGAAAAGAGGTTATACTTCTCATAAGTCATTTACATTTGAACATTATGATACGGGAGACAAAAGAACCCGGGAGAAAACCGGGAGAGATGAAAATAATGTTTATGACATAGGTGGACAGGAGGAAGATAGAGAGTCGGGAGAGAATAGTTAATATTTTAGGAGTGAGCGGATTTGGCAGAAATTTTAGAGGCGATTTTTCTTGGATTAGTTCAGGGAATTGTTGATCCTATGCCAGTGAGTAGTTCGGGGCATCTGGTTTTAATTCAGCATTTTTTTGGCATAGAACAGCGTTTAACCTTGAGTGTGTTTTTACATTTTGGTAATCTTCTGGCGATAATGCTCGTTTTTCGCAGAGATATTGTAGAAATATTTTCATTTAATTCCGATTATTATTTATTAATAAAATACATAGTAATAGGTATTATGCCGGCGGGAGCAGCAGGTTTTTTCTTCAAATCATTTTTTGATACGGTTTTCGGCACAACAATTATCGTTGGTTTTACACTGTTAATTACTGGTATTGTTTTGTTTTCTTCGCGCTGGGTAGGTGAAAGTGGCAGATCAATGGGAAACATGAAATTAAAGGATGCTCTTTTGGTAGGGTTTGCCCAGATGCTGGCTCTTTTTCCCGGGCTGTCAAGATCTGGCATGACTATAGTTTCAGGCATGTTCAGTGGGGTCGAAAGAAGGCTGGCGGTAAAATATTCATTTTTAATGTCTATTCCCATCTAATTTGCTGCTACTATGCTGGAAGCTATAACGATATGGCAGCGGGGAGTGGGCGATGTAACAATCTCGATGATCATAGCAGGAACTTTAACTGCCGTTATATCAGGATTTGGGGCAATTAAATTATTGCAGCATATAGTTGACCGGAGAAGATTATTTGTGTTTGCCTATTACTGCTGGGCTTTGGGCATGTTAATATTGTTCCTTTTTATTTAGATTCACCGCAATTAAAAAAGTTTTTCTACGGGTAAGGAAAAATTTCCTGTGAGCATAACCTCATGGCTTGCAGCCATATGCAGAGGAGGCAATCTACATGAAAAAATACAGAGAAAATTTAGCTCACCCCTGGCATGGTATTGATACGGGCCCTAACCCACCTGAAATGGTTAATGTTTACATAGAATTATGTCCTCAGGATGGGATCAAATACGAACTGGATAAAAATAGCGGTTTATTAAAAGTTGATCGCCCTCAGCGTTTTTCCAGCTATGCCCCAGCACCTTATGGCATGATTCCTAAAACATATTGTGGAGATCGGGTGGCTAATATCATGGCAGAGAATGTAGATGTGCAGAATTTAAAAGGGGATAAAGACCCCCTGGATATTATGGTTCTTACAGAAAAAATTGTCCCCCATGGCGATATTCTCATGACAGCCAGACCTCTGGGAGGATTTGGCCTGCTGGATCGGGGAGAAGCTGATGACAAGCTAATTGCAGTTTTACAGAATGATGCAGTTTATGGACAGTACGAGTCTTTGCAGGATCTACCCGGAGGAATAGTAACCAGAATTAAGCATTATTTTCTCAGTTACAAGACTGGTCCGGATGCAGACAAACCTAAATGTACAGTAGAAACAACTTATGGACCCGAAAAAGCTTATGATATTATTAATGCATCTCGGAAAGATTACAAAAATTTAATCAGTTAATTTTGCCTCTGAGATATGAGAGGTTCAATTAGGGGTTGTAAGAAGACTTGAGTAAAGATTAAGTCTCTGATGTTCAATCATGTTAATAATCACAACCATTTTATTGACAACCTGATAATTATTTGTTAGTATTCTTTTATGGGTATGTTGTGAAAATATTTTGTGTCAACTCTGAAACTTTGAGACTTGTCGTGGTTAAAATAGGGGAAGGAGTCAGTCGGATAATGAGTACAAAGATTACTGTTAATAATGTTTCTAAAATTTTTGGCGATAATCCTGAACAGGCTTTCCCTCTGTTAGAAGAGGGGCTGGATAAAGATGAGGTTCTGGAAAAAACAGGTAATACTGTAGGAGTTTATGACGTTAATTTTGAAGTTAAAGAAGGAGAAATTTTTGTTCTAATGGGGCTTTCTGGTAGTGGAAAATCTACTTTGCTGAGGTGTATAAATAGAATAGTTGAGCCCACCCGGGGCGAAATTATTGTGGAAGATCAAAATGTAATGGACCTGAAACAAAGTGAATTGCGGCAATACCGTCAGGAAAATTTTGGAATGGTCTTTCAGAATTTTGCCCTTTTTCCTTTCCGGACGGTTATCGAAAATGCGGAGTTTGGTCTGGAAGTTCAGGGCATGGACAAACAGAAACGCAGGGAAAAAGCACTGGAAGCCCTGGACATGGTTGGTCTGTCCGGTTATGAAGATCAATATCCCGACCAGCTCAGCGGCGGTATGCAGCAGAGAGTAGGTTTAGCAAGAGCTCTGGCAGTAGATACGGATATAATGCTGATGGATGAGCCCTTCAGTGCTCTAGATCCTTTGATTAAGAAAGATATGCAGGACCAGCTGCTGGAATTGTATGAAGAAATTGAAAGAACGATCGTGTTTATTACTCATGATTTAGACGAGGCTTTAAAACTGGGTGATAGAATTGCTATTATGAAAGATGGTAAAATTGTGCAGCTGGGTGACCATGAAGAAATCTTAAATCAGGCTCAAACTCAGTATGTAGCTGATTTTGTGGAAGATGTAAACAGGTCGAGAGTTTTAACAGCAGAAGATATAATGAACAAACCAGCTGCTGTTCTTTACGGTAATCAGGGTCCCAGAACGGCTCTGCATAAGATGAACCAGGAAGGTTTGACCAGCATATTTGTAGTTGATGGGCAAAATAAATATCAGGGTATTCTGGAAATTGATCAGGTGCAGGAAATGCTGGAAGAAGGCACCAATGAATTTACCGGTAAATTGACTGAGCGTGAACCTGCTGGTCCGCAGGAAAATGTTGACGATTTATTTGCGCGGGTAGCTGAAAACAGCCTGCCTCTACCCGTGGTTGATGAAACTGATAAATTGCTGGGAGTAATAGTCAAAACTAATGTTATAGCCAATCTTGATGCTTCTACTGAAGTGGTAGAAGACTGAGCTCAATATTAAAAATTTCATTTAAGATATTTGTCCACACTTGTTTTTCCTGATTAACCCCTAAAATTATGGTGTCAATTCTATTTTAATTATAAAAATCCCAGGAGGGATATTATAATGACAAAAACCAGATTAACTTTAATCTTTCTCATAACTGCTCTTGCACTTTCGGCTGCTTTCACTGGTTTTCAGGCAGAACCTGCTCAGGCGGAGGATGATGTTATTCACTTTGGATATGTAGAATGGCCTGGTGTTACTGTTAAGACAGAAGTAGCTCGCACAATTTTAGAAGAAATTGGCTATGAAACTGAAATGAACAGTTATATGCAGGAAGTACTTTTTCAGGGTATGAGACGTGGTGATGTAGATTTATTCATGGGAGTCTGGCTTCCCACCATGGAAGTAACCTACCGCGAACATGAGGAAGATGGTTATATAGAACCTATTGCTACTAATCTGGAAGAAGCTCTTTATGTAACTTATGTAAATGAAGAAGCTTATGAAGCCGGCGTCACTTCGATGGCTGACCTGCATGAATATGGGGAAGAATTCGATTATAGTATTTACGGCTTAGAACCCGGTAATGATGGTAATATAATTATCCAGAATGCCATTGAAGACAGCACTTATAACCTGGAAGATTGGGAGCTTGTAGCCAGCAGTACAGCCGGTATGCTTTCAGAGGTTGATGGAAGAACTGCCCGCGGAGAATGGGTAGCATTTAACGGCTGGGAACCACACTGGATGAATGTAGAATATGATATTAAGCCTCTGGAAGACCCTGAAGGAATCTGGGGTGAAGCAGACCACGTTAAAACTGCTCAGCGTACAGGTTTTGATAAAGAGTATCCAAATGTTCATAAACTAATGTCTCAAATAAAAGTAGAAACTGAGTGGCAGGATGCCTGGATTCACGGATATGGATATGAGGAACTTCCTGCTGATGAGGTTGCTAGAGACTGGGTCGGCAATAATCTCGATGTAGTAGAAGAATGGGTAGAAGGTGTTTATACTGCTGATGGAGAAACTCCTGCAATAGAAGCAATAAGAGCAAGTTTTGAATAAAATCCTGAATTAATATAACAACTGACTTCAGGTATTTTGATCATTTGTTCGAATTTAAAATAAATAGTTCTTGTTAGAGAGTTATATCTCAGGACAGTGAGGAGAATATAATCAAACTTTTCTTCTCACTGTCCTGTTATATATATTTAAAATGTATTTTAATTAAATTGTAATTTAGTTGTGGTAAAGGAAGGTGATTTTATGGGATTTCTGGAAACAATACAGAGCTGGCTGGAATTTGGCATACCTATTGGTGACTGGATTGAGTCATTTGTAGATTTTTTGATAGCGAATTACGCTGCTCCTTTAGATACTTTTTCTAATTTTGTAGGTACTATGATAGGAAGTTTTGAAGGGTTATTAACAGCAATTCCGCCTTTGATTTTTATAATAATACTGGCCGCTCTGGCCTGGAAATTGCGGGGTAAAGCATTATCGGTTTTTGTAATATTTGGATTGTTATTAGTATTAAATATGGGAATATGGGAAGAATTGATGGTTACCATTGCGTCTATATTAACTTCGGTGATCATTGCTCTTTCAGTTGGGATACCGCTGGGAATTGTAAAAGCTCATAGTAAAATATTTCATTTTTTATCGCGTCCCATACTTGATTTAATGCAGACTATTCCCCCGTTTGTATATCTTATTCCGGCTTTGATGTTTTTCGGACTGGGTAATGTTCCAGGAGTAATTGCAACAGTAGTTTTTGCCATTGCACCTCCTATTAGATTAACATATCTGGGCATAATCCAGGTAGATGAGGAGCTAAAAGAAGCAGGTCAGGCTTTTGGATGTAATTGGCTGCAGATGCTTTTGAAAGTAGAATTACCAGGTGCCATGCCCTCTATAATGATGGGAGTAAATCAATGTATAATGCTCTCATTATCCATGGTAGTAATTGCAGCAATGATCGGGGCAGGCGGCCTTGGTGAACCTGTTCTCAGATCTTTATCCGTGGTGGACATAGGAATGGGATTTGAAGCTGGACTTGGTGTAGTTATACTGGCAGTAATTTTGGACAGGATGTTTAGATCTGAACAGCAGGAATAAAACATGATAATTTTGTAAACAGTGTTTATCACTTTTAAAACGGCCAGTTTTGTACATTTAACTGGTCTCTAATTTTTTTAAATTAAAAAAGCTTTGCGTAAATTTTTTTACTGTGGCAGTATATTTTTTAGGATAAAATATATACAGTCAACAAAGTGAAGATTAATTATTAATGAGAAATAATGCTATATTTTACCTATCTATTAATTGGGAGAAAAGGGGAAAGTTGATGAAATTCGAATTAAATAAATTAGTGATGATTGCAATATCTGGAGCTTTAGCTTTTATAATAATGTTATTTGAATTTGCTCTGCCAATTTTTCCACCTTTTTTAAGGCTGGATTTTAGCGATATACCGGCTCTGTTAGTAGGATTTGCTGCCGGTCCTTTAACCGGTCTGGCAGTTGTGGCTATTCGCAATATGCTACACCTGACAATTACTGCTACCATGGGAATTGGTGAGCTGGCAAACTTTTTAATTAGCGGCAGTCTGGTATTTTCGGCCAGTTTCTTTTTTAAAAAGTGGGATAGTACCAGGATTAGTTTAATCTTAGCCTCTGTAATAATGGTTATAAGTGCTTTAGTAGTTAATCTACTTATAGTAATACCTCTATACGAAGCTATTCTGGATTTACCTTTAAAGGAAACAATTGAAGCAGCGCGTCAGGTAAATCCCTGGGTAAGAGGACTAAATTCATATCTGGCTTTAGTAATAGGTCCATTTAATTTGCTTAAAGCAGCCTCTGTTTCACTTTTGTTTTTACCCATTTATAAACGACTTGAAAGCACATCTATTTATAAAAAATATCAAGGGAGTTGATAATTATGGCTGATGTTTCACTTTATGAGGAAATTTTTGGTGCTGTAGATGGAGAGGTGGAAGATCTCGGTAAAGACGCTGATGATGATAAATTAAACAGTATGTCGCTGAAATTCGAAAGTAAAGTGCCTAATTTGGAGGATATGTGCTATTACATGGAAAAAGTTTTACTTAGAAAACCTTCAGACGCAGTAGTTTATGCAGGCTTTCAAAAAGTTTCCCGGGCTAGAGCTATCTGGGATAGATATCAGGAAATGGCTGATAATGTAGAAAAAATATATCTATTCGGGGAAAAAGATGATGATCTTCCTGCTCATGAAAATATTGAATTTGTTTATCTGCCTTCTGACCATCCACTTGTGAGGGAATGGTTTCTGGTGATTGATAAAGATATTGGTTCTACTATGATGGTAGCTTATGATCAGGATGGATTTGGTGTTGAAGACTTGAAAGAGGGACGCAATTTTAAAGGAGCAAAAACTAGCAGACCCGAGCATATTGAAAAGGCCGCAAATTTATTGGAAGATGTAAAGGAAGATTTAAACTAACTTTGATTAAATTTCAAGGATTCTAAAGATTTAGTTCGAGTCTACCAAAGTTATATTATATTTTTGCTGTTTAATAACGAAAGGGTCCGCCCTGTTTGGCGGACCCTTTTAAAAATTGCTATAAATATAACAATATTTATAGAGTTATTTTTTCTCCCGGGGAAAGCATTCTGGTATTAAATCCTTTTTGATTGAGTCGGGTCATTAATCCTTCTGCTTCTTCGAGCTCGTTTTCATCATTGGGATCATAATGATAAGGGATGACCATATCTGGATTCAATTTTTCGCAGGAAGCTTCGTAATCTGAATAAAAGTCGGAAAAGGTAGCACTAAAAACAATTTCCACATTACTACCGGGATCAGGGAATTGGGCTGAATCAGCAGTATGCAGGAGGCCATTGTAAAAATAACAAACGGAATAATCTGAACCGTAACAGTCACATTTCATTATCTGAATTTCTTTGGCTATTTCTTCTCCGCCTTTAACTGTTTTTCCTAATATATTAAATTTATCCAGGACTGTATAAGGTGCAAAAATTTCAGCTTCAGGAAAATTATTAAGCTTTTCTGGATCAATGTGATCATCATGTTCATGGGTTATTAAAATTAGATCCGGTTCGATTTCAGGTTCGATGTTATAATTAGGGTCAATGAGAATATTTTTTTTGCCTTTCACCTCCAGGCAGGCTTCACCCAGCCATCTGATTTCCATATTATATTCCCCCTTATAAGTATTAAGATTTATGAGTGAATATTATTCTGCCCGGTTCTTCTACAAAGCAGTATGCTTATTATTGAAAGATATGAAGGTCTAATCACATTAAAATTTTTTGAAATTTATAAAATAGAAAAAGACCACTTCCATCGAAGTGGTCTAATATTTGTTATAAAAAGATGGTGCCGAAGGTGGGATTCGAACCCACACGAGCTAAACGCCCACCGGATTTTG
>CAYOFJ010000030.1:0-13452 GCA_964403065.1 uncultured Halanaerobiaceae bacterium
AAGCTTTTCAAAGAACGGGCATCCGAGGTATTTTAGCCCGGGGAACTCACAATACAGGAGAGGAGTTCGGAAATAGTCCAGGAATAATTCAAAAAAAAGAAACTATTGTTTCTGACTGCAAAAGACTTTTGAGTAAGTACCATAAAGATTACAATAATAGAATAAAAATATGGCTGGCTCCGGCCGCTATATGGACGAATACAGAACAATTACTCAAAGAGCTTTGGGAATTGGCCCAAAAATTTAATACCGGTATGACTGCGCATGTTTCAGAGACCCCTTTTGATCGTGAATGTTCTGAACAACTTCACGGTGAAAATGATATCAATGCCTTGAAAAAATACGGTATCTATGGGGGGAATTTATTATTAGTTCACTGTGTACATCTTTCGGAAACAGAACTAGATTGGATGGCAGACGAAGATATAAAAATATCATATAATCCTGTAAGTAATATGTATCTTGCTTCTGGTATTGCACCTATAACAAGAGCTAAAAACAAAGGGATTTGTGTGGGGCTGGCTACTGATGGTGCTGCTAGCAACAACACACAAAATATGATTGAGTGTCTTAAAAGTGGTGCTTTACTTCAGAAGGTGGGAGAAAGAGATCCTACAGCTATAACTGCTGAGCAGATATTATCGATGGCAACTATTGAGGGAGCAAAAACTCTAGGTCTGGAAAATGAAATTGGTTCGATAGAAGCAGGAAAAAAGGCCGATTTGTTTATTTATAATCCTGACAGATCATTTAATTCTTTACCTACATTTTCACCTGTTTCCACACTGGTTTATGCAGGTGACCAGAGGTGTGTAGAATCGGTTATGATTGCAGGGGAATTGATATACCATAATTGCGATTTTAACGGGCTTGACACTAAAAGCATAAAAGAAAGAGTTCAACAAACGGCTTTGAGTCTGGCCAAAAAAGCTGGTAATATATAAAAATTAAGGAGGATAATATGG
Source organism: uncultured Halanaerobiaceae bacterium (assembly GCA_964403065.1). Classification (GTDB taxonomy): domain Bacteria; phylum Bacillota; class Halanaerobiia; order Halanaerobiales; family Halarsenatibacteraceae; genus Halarsenatibacter. The sequence continues at coordinate 966 of CAYOFJ010000030.1, forward strand.
ATTTACCCAGAGTTAATTTCAACGAAGAAAGTTTAAAGATGCAGGAAATTTATAGAGATGAAATATATATGGATGAAATTAGTTCGAGAACATTATGTGAGTCTACACCTGAGAAGGTAAAAAATATATATGGTGAACTCTTTCTGCCTCAGTCTCAACACGATAATAGACCATATCTTTACACAAGCTTTGTTTTTTCTTTAGATGGAAAGATTGCTTTTCCGGACAATCCTGAGGGTCCGGTAATATCCAGCAATAATTTTATCAACTCTCAGGGAGGTAAAGCAGATTTTTGGTTTCTTAATGTTTTGAGGAGTTATGCTGATGTGGTAGTAGTGGGGGCTCAAACTTTGCAGGCAGAGCCTGAAGGAACTTCTCATGTATTTGATCAAGATTTGGTGGAGGCCAGAGAAGAAACGCTGCAGAAAGATTTCTCTCATCCTGTGAATCTAGTAATTACACTGGATGGAACTGATGTGCCTTTAGATCATGATATATTTTTTTCAGATGAATTAATTACATGGGTTCATACTTCTCCGGCTGGTGTGGATTATCTGAAGGAAAACTGGAATCGCAAACTTAATATTGTTCGAAATGTAAACGATTTTATGGATGGAGATGTCTATAATAAAGATATAATAACTATAATTTGTACTGGGAAATCAGATAATACGGATCCCCAGGAATTAATGAAAATTTTAAATGAGAGGAATATTAATTCAGTTTTGGTGGAGTCTCCAGCATATACCTGGGAATTAATCAGCAAAGAAATGATTGATGAGATGTTTATTAATTATTCGGGACTTTATGTAGGAGGGGAACTGGGATTTGGTAAAAATTCTTCTTTTACCAGTGAAAATCACCCTCATGCTCGTTTGGTTAAAATTTCTTTTAAAAGTCCTAACTTTTTGTATACAAGACAAAAGATGGACTATACAAAATATGAGAAGGAGGAGGGTTAATATTAAATTAAAGCCTCAAAATTTAACAAAACATAATTTCAGCGATTTCGGCACTGTGATAGAGAATAACAGAGAACCTGATTACTCATCTCTTGATGTTGATTACTGGAGTAATTTGCATGTTTGGGATAATCAAGAGACTGAAGTTAGTATTAATTTTGGCATATGTAAAAAGAGAAAACCTGTAGTGGAAGAAATGGAAAGACATTTGAATTCTTCAGAAATTCTTATTCCTATTGAATCCAGTTTGTACATTGTAGTTGGTTCTGATATTAATACAGCCAGAGAGAATATAAAACTTTTCCGCTTAAGACCAGGACAGATTGTTTTTTTTAAAAAAAGGATCTGGCATGCAGCTCCATTTCCCGAAAGAAAAAAAGGAAGATTTTTTGTCTTATATAAGCAGGGAACTTCGGAAAATGATTTTAATTTTGCTCAATTAGACAGTAGAATTAATTTAGAGTTAGATTGAGCCATTTAGTCTAAATATAGTTAATCTAGAATATATTGATCATTTTTTTGCCTGGAGGTGTATGATTTGACGGACAATAAAGGAAGGATAGTGGTGGGAATTACTGGAGCCAGTGGTTCAATTTATGGCCTAAAGTTAGTAGAGACTTTGCTATCCAGATCATTTGAAGTTCACTTAATTATAACCGAGAGTGGTGAACTTGTTATATCTGAGGAGACCGGACTGGACATAAAAGACAAATCTCTTGCTGAACGGAAAAAAGAATTGGAGAAATACTTTTCTGATTCAAACAATCTGGAGTATTATAGCAATGAAGAAATTGACAGTGCTTTGGCCAGTGGTTCTTATTCTGTTGAAGGAATGATAGTTTTACCCTGTACAATGGGAACTTTATCTGGTATAAGTACGGGAAGGTCCCAAAATTTACTTGAACGCGCTGCTGATGTAACAATAAAGGAGGAAAGAAATTTAATTATATGCCCTAGAGAAATGCCTTTTAATTCGATACACCTGGAAAATATGCTGAAACTAAGCAGGCTGGGTGTTACTATTGCTCCTCCTATACCAGGGTTTTATATTGAACCTGAGAGTATGGAAGATTTGATATATCATGTTGTAGGCAAATTACTTGATATTATGGGGATTGAAAATGATGTTTACAATCGCTGGACTGGTATAAAGTAGTAAAGGACCAGAAGGATTAGCAAAATCAGCTTAAAATAACAATAATTTGGAGGGTTTTCATTGTTGAAAAATATTAATTTTGATTTGCCGACAGAACTAATTTTGAGCAGAGGTGTACATAGTGAAATCGGGAAAAATCTTATCAATACCGGTAGAACTTTAGTTGTAACTGATGAAAATTTAGCAGAAATAGGGTTAGCTGATAAGATAAAAAAGCCTCTGGTAGAGTCAGGTATTACGGTGGAGATTTTTTCTGATATTTATGAAAATCCAGATGCAGAGCTGGTAAAAGAACTAAGTGATTATATTTCTTCGCAGAATTTTGAGCAGATTGTTGCTTTAGGTGGAGGTAGTCCGATTGATGCCGCTAAAGCTGCAGCCTGTCTGGCTAAAAGTGATAAAGATTTAGAAGCACATCAGTGGGAAGGAGAACAATTTTTTGATTCAGTACCTTTGCTGGCTCTTCCCACTACCGCGGGAACAGGCAGTGAAGTGACTGGAGTAGCAGTAATAACCAGCCGAAAAGTAAAAAAGGGAATTGTTGATCAGCATATCTTTCCAGAAAAAGCAATCATTGACCCTGAATTGATGCAGGGTTTACCTTCTTATTTAACTGCAATTACTGGAATGGATGCTTTAACACATGCTGTAGAAGCTTATCTTGGATTGGGAGCTAATATTATTACAGATGCTTTTGCTGAAAAGGCTATAGAACTTATTAGTCAATATTTGAAACGTGCTTTCGGTAATGGAGATGATATAAAAGCCAGACAAAAAATGGCAGAGGCCAGTGCTATGGCCGGAATAGCAATGGATCAATCAGGCCTGGGTATTGTTCATTCTCTAGCAGGACCAATGTGCAGTCATCTGCATCTTTCTCATGGACTGGCAAATGCTATTTTACTTCCTTATGGTATGGAGTACAATTTGTTGGTAAGAGAAAATAAAATTGCTCAAATTGGTAGTATTATGGGGATTAATCAGTCAGGTAATATTCGATCCAGGGCGGAGAAAACCATTGCTTACATTAAAAAACTTCAGGCTGATTTGGAACTTGATAAAAAGATGAAGGAAGTCTTAGATGCTGAAGTTGACTGTGAGCAATTGGGAAAAGAGGCGACAAAAATGGTTATGCTCCCTAATAACCCTAGAAAAGCTGGAGCTGATGATTGTACAAAAATATATCGTGATGTTTTTGAACTTACAGTAAATTGATAATTATATTTTTTAAGAAGGATTTAATATAGATTTCTAGAAAACAATATAAAGAAGATATAAATAAAGACCTAAATATTGTATTAAGTTGTTTATTTAATCAGTTGGTTTACTAAAAATAAAGTAACAGCCCGTAATTTCCCATTGATGAGAGAGTTAATGATGTTTGTAGGGGGATCTTCTATGACGCGAGTGAAAGTTAAATATTACAGTGTTTTCAAAAAAATAACTGATAAATCTCAAGAAAAAATCAAAGTAGATGATAATGCTACAATAGAAGATCTCTTGAAGAAATTAACGGAGGTCTACGGTGAGGATTTTTTCAATTATATTTTTAGAGAGAATAACAAAATTCAGCCCACCAGTAGAATCAGTATAAATGGTGAAATTGTTACAAGCACGGACTTAGACAATAAAATTAAAGATGGGGATAAAGTTTTATTCTTTACCCCTATGAGTGGAGGATAGAATATAAAATTGTTTTTAGTAGGCAGTCATTTTTTTAGCAAAAATGTAAACGTTTTTAGTAGCAGGAGTTTTTTTATAAATAAACTTTTGGAGGGGAAAGAATGCAGTTATTAACAATTAATCTTGATGAACAGCGGGAAAAATACGAAGATTTACCAGATAAGTGGCTTACATTGGGGGGGCGAGGTTTAATTGCCCAGATTTTGCAGGAGCAGGAGGTGGCTGATGCTTATCCGCTGGGACCTGAGAATAAATTAATTTTATGTAATGGACCTTTAGCTGGCACAAATGTTAGTTGTGCTGATCGACTTTCAATTGGAGCTAAAAGCCCACTGACCGGGGGTATCAAAGAGAGTAATTCTGGTGGAAATTCTGCTCGAAGTCTTGCGATGATGGGATTGAGGGGGGTTATTTTAGAAGGAGAAACTTCCGGAGATGACAACAAATTGATTATAATAGATAAAGGAGAAGTAAGATTTGAATCAGCTGATTCCTTTAAGATGATGGGTAATTATGAGTTGAATGATGAACTAAAAGATATTTATGGGGAAAATTATGATATTATTTCAACAGGACCAGCAGGTGAGAACGAATATTTGAACTCAGCTATAGCTACAACAGATGCTGATGGTAGATCCAGTAGAATGGCTGCTCGCGGGGGACTTGGCGCTGTCATGGGTTCAAAAGGTATAAAAGCTATATTAATAAGCACTAAAGGGGATTACCAGCATCCTGGAATAAATAATGAACTTTTTAAAGAAGCAAGAAATAAATTTCATAAAATTATACGCGAAAACGATAGAGTTGAAGTTCTTAAGCAGTACGGTACTGCTTCCACTGTTATGGATGTACAAAATATTCAAGCTTTACCTGTAGAAAATTTTTCTAGAGGGACTTTTGAGGGAGCTGAAAATTTATCTGGAGAAAATATTCATGATATCATAAAAGATAGGGGGGGAGAGGGAGAAGTTTCTCACCCATGTATGTTAGGATGTTTAATTCAGTGTTCCAATGTATATCCTGATGAAAATGGTGAGGAGATTGTTTCACCCCTGGAATATGAGACTCTAGGTTTGATTGGTCCGAACTTAGGCATTGATGATCCTGATAAAGTAGCAGAGATTAATAGGTTATGTAATGAATATGGCCTGGATACGATTGAAACGGGTGGAGTTCTGGGTGTAATGGCTGAAGCAGGGTTGTTTGAATTCGGTGAAGCAGATAAATATATTGAGGCCATAAAAGAAGTGCCCGAAGATGGATGGCTTGGTAGGCTAATCGGTATGGGAACAGGTATTACCGGCCAATTTTTGAATGTCAGGAGAATCCCAGTAGTGAAAAATCAATGTATATCTGCTTATGATCCCCGGGGAGTAAAAGGAACTGGAGTAACTTATGCTACCAGCCCAATGGGAGCTGATCATACTGCAGGTTTAACTGTTTTTCTCCCTCTTGATCATCACAGCAAAGAAGGTCAGATTGAAGCTTCAAGGAAAGTTCAATTGGGGAGAACAGCTTATGATAGTTTAGGTCTTTGTGTGTTTCTCATGGCTGCTACAGCTCCTCATCCGGATAAAGTTGTTGATATGCTCAACGGTTTATATGATTTGGATTTAGAAAAAAATTATCTCGAGAAATTGGGGAAAAAGACTTTAGAACTGGAAAGAGACTTTAATGAGGAGGCTGGGATTCCCAGGGATGATTTTGATATACCAAAGTTTTTCCGCCAGGAACCTCTTCAACCTAAAGGATCAACCTGGGATTTTACCCAGGAAGAACTGGAAAAACTTTTTTCAGAAATGTAGTTATGCATAATTAGTTATTTATTTTAGATTATGGAGTACCATTATATAAATCCCAGCAGCAATCTACAAAAATTTATTACTGTGGGGTTAAACTTATCGATAAATTAAAGATAAAATATTATAATATTATCAGAAAACTCACTGACAAAAAAGAAGAAGAGATATCTTTTCTTCAAACTAAAAATTTGCAGGATTTGCTTTCTTTTTTAGGAGATAAATATGGGGAGGATCTGGCTAACTATATTTATGATGATGGTGATATAGCTTCAGGATTGCGTATATTTGTAGATAGAAATGGGGAAAACCAGGATATTTCTAACCAACTTGATTTTGAATTTCAGCCAGGAGATATTATAAAAATTTTCTTGATTACAGCCGGTGGATAATATAAAAGTTTTATCTTTAAGTTAGGTATAAGGAGGTATAAAATGGGAAGTTCCATAAATAAAAATGAGAGGCGAGTAGATGCCAAAGAAAAAGTGACCGGTCGTGCTCGTTATGGTGATGATATAGAATATTCAAGTATGCTTGTTGCTAGAGCAAAATACAGTGAAGAAGCTCATGCTGAAATCCAAAGGATAGATACTAAAGCTGCTCGAGAAATTTCCGGAGTTAAAATGATTTTAACTTCTGAGGATGTTATAGGTTCCAATGTGTTATTTGGGGACTATAGGATATTTGCTAAAGAGAAAGTGAGATATGAGGGAGATGTAGTTGCACTGGTTGTTGCAGAAAATAATTTTGCTGCACTTCAGGCGGTAGAGAAGATAGAAGTTGAATATAAATCTCTGCCCGCAGTTTTTACTATCGATGAAGCTCTGGCAGAAGATGCCCCACAGTTACACGATTTTGCCCCTGATAATATAATTAAAAATAGTGAACACTCTTTAATCAAAGGAGATATTGAAAAAGGGTTTGCCCAGGCGGAGAATGTTTTAGAGAGAACCTATGAAAGTGAGTTTGAGGAACATGCATATATTGAACCTGAATCTATTTCGGCTATACCAAACTCAGCAGATAATCAAATCACTATCAAAGGTTCTATTCAAAATCCATATTCAGTAAGAGACAATGTGGCAGAGGCTTTAGGCTGGCGTCAGAGTCAGGTTAGAGTGAATCCCAGTATCGTAGGGGGAACCTTTGGTGGTAAAGATGAAAGCGCAATGTTAATGGGAGCTAGAGCTTCTTTGGCAGCTGTCAAAATTGGTCGACCAGTCAAGATAACTCTTGATAGGGAAGAATCAATTAAAGAGAGTGCTAAAAGGCATCCCTATCGGTTTTCTTACAGAGTGGGTTTTAAAGATAATGGGGAAATAACAGCTATTGAATCGGAGGTTGTCTGCCAGGGGGGAGCATATAACAATAAAGCCCAATTTACCAATTGGCGGGCTGCCATTCATACTACTGGCCCTTATAACATTCCCCACATAAAAACTGAAGTTTACGGGGTCTACACGAATACCATTTATGGTGGAGCTATGAGGGGGTTTTCTTCTCCGCAAAACATTTTTTCTATTGAATCTCTTATTGATGAAATAGCTGAATTTCTTGAAATGGACCCTGTTACCATTAGAGAAAAAAATGTGTTGTCTTATGGTGATAAGCTGCCTACCAGCCAAAAATTGGAACCCGGTGGGATTCCAGCCCCCTTGCCCGATATGATGGCAGATATTACAGAGAAGACAAACTTTCAACAAAAGCGCAATGAATATTCTCAGCAAAGTGGTCCAATAAAAAAAGGGATAGGGTTGGCTCTGGCTTTCAGAGGGGCCGGCCTGGGAGCAGAAGCGCTCGATGCAACAGGAGCTATAGTTTCGGTGCAATCTGATGGAAGCATAACAATAATTAGTGGTTTAACAGATAATGGTCAGGGATTGAGAACTGCTCATTCCCAGATAGTTGCTGAAGAGCTTGGGGTTGACATAGATAGGATAAGTTATCCTGTGGTTGATACATCATATATTAGTGATGGAGGTCCTACAGTGGCTTCTCGAGGCACTTTAATTGGGGGGAATGCCATGCAGGGAGCGGCCAAAGAGGTCAAAGCAAAAATAAAAAGGGTTGCTGCTGAAAAGCTTGATTGTAATAAAGAGGAGTTGATTTTGCGGGATAGCAAGATATATTCTCAAGAGAAACCTAAAACAGCTATTACTTTTGATGAGGTCGTAGAAGCCGCATTTAATCAGGGGAAAATGCTATACGCGTTTAATTGGTTTCATCCGGGGCAGCCTGATTTAGACCATGATACAAACCAGGGAGAAGCATATCCCACCTATTCCTGGGGGGCAGTGGTGGCTGAAGTGGAGGTGGATACTCATACAGGGAAAGTTGATGTAATAAACGTTACTTCAGCCCATGATGTTGGGACAGCCATAAATCCTGATGCAATAAGAGGTCAAGTTTATGGAGGTATATTAATGGCTCAGGGATTGGCAATCATGGAAGAGGTAGAGACTATTGATGGTTTTGCCCAAAATTTGAACTTTGGAGAATATTATATTCCTACATCTCAGGATATGCCGGAAATGGACGTTATTATATATGAAACTGAAGACGATTATGGTCCGTTTGGTGCTAAGAGCGTGGGAGAACCAGCCCATGAAATACCCGCGGCTGCTATAGTTAGTGCCATTAGAAATGCCACGGGCAAAAATTTAAGAAAACTCCCCTGTAGTTTAGAGAGAGTATTATTGGGCCATAAGTTAGACAAAGGAGGGGAGTAAAAATGTATAATGTAAAAATTATAAATCCTGAAACACTTGCGGAAGCAAAGGAGTTATTATCCAAAAGAAAAGAAGCCAAAATTATAGCAGGAGGAACTGACCTAATACCTGAAATAAGAGAGAAAACACCTTTAGAAACCCCTGAAACTCTAATAAATATTTCCTCGTTAAAAGATTTGGATTATATTGAGGAAGGAAAAGAAAAAATTGAAATAGGTTCTTTAACCACTCATTCTAAACTTTCAGAATCTGCTGTAATCAATAAATATTTTTCTTTTTTGGCGAAAGCTGCTGCAGCAGTGGGATCTCCTCAAATTAGAAACCGGGGAACTATTGGAGGAAACTTAGTTAATGCTTCTCCATGTGCAGACACTGTTCCTGTGCTGGTGGCACTGGGGGCAGAGGCTAAAATTATCAGTCAGGAAAAGACCAGAACCCGAAAGATATCTCGCTTGATTGAAGGACCTTACAGAATAAGTATCAAATCGGATGAAATACTGTCTTCTATAATTATTAACAAGGTAAATCCAGAATCAGGAACTTCATATATAAAACTGGCTCGCAGAAATGCTCTGGCGAAATCTAGAATTAATTGTGCAGTTTTAATTAAGCAAGATCATCAGAGTATAATACAGGATATAAGAATATGTGCTGGTTCAATTACACCTGTGCCTATTCGCATGAAAGAAGCGGAAAATATATTATTGCGGAAAAAACCAAATGAAGAATTGATTAAATCCAGTGCGCAAAAAGTTCAGGAAAAGATGATAGAACTAAGCGGATATCGGTGGTCAACAGAGTATAAAAAACCTGTGGTTAAAAGTTTGGTGGAGAGAGGAATTAGAAATTCTCTGGAGGGAGCGTCATGGAAGAAATAACTCTTGACTTAAATATAAACGGCGAAAATTTAAGTCTAACTGTTAAGTCAGGAAAGCGTCTGTTGGATATATTGAGAGAGGATCTAAATATGAAGGGAACAAAAGAAGGTTGCGGTATTGGTGAGTGTGGAGCCTGTTCAGTTATTTTGAATGGGGAAATTGTCAACTCCTGTTTAGTTATGGCGGGTCAATTAGCACATGAAACAGCTAATATTGTTACTATTGAGGGGCTTGGTAACAATGAAAATGGCCTTCATCCTTTACAACGCTCTTTTATAGACAAAGGAGCAGTTCAATGTGGTTTTTGTACTCCAGGTATGATAATCAGTGCTAAAGCTTTACTGGATGATAATCCTTCTCCTTCAAAAAGTGAAATCAAGGAGGCTATATCGGGCAATCTTTGCCGATGCACTGGATATGAACAGATAATAGAAGCTATACAAAAAGCTGCCAGAGAAATGTAAAGAGTTGGCAGGGAGCTGTTAGAATGAAAAAACCCAATATTAAAGATGTAGCTAATAAGGCAAATGTTTCTGTAGCAACTGTTTCTAGAGCCCTTAACAAGCCGCAGTCTGTCAAGGAGAAAAATCGCCAGAAAGTTATGGATGCGGTAGAGGAATTGGAATATGATCCTGATCCGGTTGCTCGGGCTTTGAGGAATAATAAAGTTAAATCCATAGCTGTTGTGGTTCCTAATATCACTAATGCTATAATGGCTGAAATGACAGAAGGTGCGCATGCTGAATTGGCTGAGCAAAATTATAATACAGTATTGTTTAATACTAGTGAAAGTTTTGAAAGAGAGGTATATTATTGCGACCTTCTTAAAGAAACAATGGTTGAAGGAGCGATATTTATAACAGGCAGCGGGGAAACTCCTCCAGTTCAGAAGTTGGCTCAAAAAAAAGCAGTTTGCTTAATTAATCGTCATACGGACTGTGATAGTGTTGATCAAATTGTTGCAGATGAATATGGTGGAATGCAGTTATTGGTTTATCACCTTTATAAATTAGGTCACGAAAGGATAGCTTTTATAACAGGTAAAGAGGAAACTAGTGCTACCAAAAAGAAGATAGCTGGCTATAAAGAATATTTAGAGGAGTTAGGCCTGGGATTTAATAAGAAATTTGTGGTTTCAGGTGAATGGACATTGAAAGGTGCTAATTTAGCTATGAAGGAATTGCTTCAGCTGCGGCAATCACCTTCAGCAGTTATTGTAGGTACAGATTATATGGGTTTAGGAGTTATAAGTGCTATAAATGAAGCAGGCTTAAGTATACCTGATGATATTGCTATTACCGGATTTGATAACGCTTCTTCCAGCGAGTACTATAATCCGCCTTTGACAACACTCAATTATCCAAATTACGAATTAGGCAAGATGGCTGCCCGGGCAGTTTTAAATCGAATAGAAGAACCGGATGTAGAAAAAAAAGAAATTTCTATGCCTTTGGAAATTAAAATACGCAAATCATGGATTCAGGCTTGATTTTGATAAAAGAAAAAGTTAATTGGAAAGGTCATTATGATTATTAAAGCGAAATATTTTAATTTGTTTAAAAATATAGTAGGGAAAAAAGAAGAAAAAATAGAGTTGGATGATAATGCTACTTTAGAGGATCTTGTTTGGGTTTTGGAGGATAAGTATGGCAAGAAATTAACCAGTAAGGTGCTTAATAAGGAAGGTGAGCTTTCCCCCCACGTAAATATCAATATAAATGGGAAGAATATTAGGGATTTAGATTTTGAGTTGACTAATTTTGATGAAGTATATTTTTTTGTGACGATCAGTGGTGGATAATAATTAAAACAATATTTGAATCTATTTCAAGTTAATTTATTTTTGCTGCTATTAAAAACGTTTACAAAAGTAATGGGAGGAAATTAATTTGAATGTACCTGTTATCAAAGATTATATGGCTCAAGCAAGTGAGAATATAATAGAATTTTTACAGGATATGGTGAGGGAAAAAAGTTATAGTGGTGAAGAAGGCAAAATGGCTGAACTTGTACAACAAAAAATGAAAACACTGGAATATGACGAAGTTAAGCAGGCTAATAATGGCAGTGTTATTGGTCGAATAGGTTCAGGAGAAAAAGTATTGTTGTATGATGCTCATATGGACACAGTTCCAGCAGGCAACAGGGAAAATTGGTCAGTAGACCCTTTTGCGGGAAAAATTGAAGACGGAATTTTATATGGAAGAGGTGCCAGTGATGACAAAGGAGCACTGGCAAGCATGATATATGCAGGCAGCGCTATAAAAAATTTAGACCTGGCAGAAAATTTAACGATTTATATTGTGGCTCCTGTAATGGAGGAAGTGTGTGAAGGTATAGCTTTAGGTGAATTACTTGAAGAAGAAAACATTAAACCTGATTATACAGTAATAGGAGAACCTAGTTGCGGACAGCTTATGAAGGGGCACAGGGGTAGAGCTCTGTTACAGGCAGTATTTTCAGGGAAAGAGGAACACGCTAGTTCTTATAGCAAAGAAAATCATGCACTTTATAAAGCACTTTCTTTCATAGAAGCAACTTTTGATCTTGATGAGAATCTGGAGGATGATGGAATAATGGGTAAAGGGAATATATGTGTTACAGATGTTAAATGTGATTCCAATTCTTTAAACTCCACACCTGAAGCTGCAAAAGTTATAATGGACAGAAGAACTAACAGCAAAGAAGATAGAGAAAAGATAATCTCTGAATTGGAAGAAGTGTTTGAAGGGGATTCGGTTGAGATTAAGATTATGGAAAGAGAGTTTACTTCTTATACAGGTGAGAAGATTATAGCAGAAGAATATTTTCCTGGCTGGATACTTGAAGATGGCAATACACTTTTAGAAAGGGGAATATCTTCCTATCAAGATTATTATGAGAAAGAACCTGAACCGAAAGTTTGGGGATTTTGTACTGATGGAAATATGACCAAAGGACATTTGGATATACCTACTATTGGCTGTGGACCAGGTAATCCTGAACACTGTCATACTACTCATGATCAGGTGGATTTACAGGAGGTTGTTGAAGTTGCAGGGTATTACACCTGCCTGGCAGAAAATATATCTTTATCATAAATTATAAATGAGGGAAAAGTTTCTTCTAATTTTTATTTAAAACAAAAAAACTAAATGAGGTGATTAAGATGAGAAATTTAAAAGGGAAACATCTTTTGAAAACGGATGATTGGAGCAAGGAAGACATTGAAAAACTTATGTCTTACACACAGCGCTTAAAAGAAGAACATCATTTGAATATTCCTCATGATGACGTGCTT
>CAYOFJ010000031.1:0-13200 GCA_964403065.1 uncultured Halanaerobiaceae bacterium
AGTCCTGGTAATCCAGCATATATAGCAATTTCACCAACGGTTCTGGAGAAGAACCGAAATAAAAATTTACCTACCACAGCAGCTATCAAGCAGATAATATATTTCATATAATCTAAAAACCCGGGCTTAACTGATAAAGCCCGGGTTTTAAGTGTTTAAAGCTTTGGGGCTTTGGAACAATATGATGCTGGAAATTTTTCGAAGCCTGGATCAGTTCCCCTCTTCGTTAGTTTCCCGGACTGATTTTTAAATGTCAAAACAACTTCAAGTACCAGCTTATTTAAATATTACAAAAATAATTTGAATAAATATCAAAATTTTAATATAATAAACATGAATAATTATTCACCTTTTATTTACAGGTTTTAATTTTTATGGACTGGTCAGGAAAAGTCAAACAAAAGGGGGATTTCCAGATGTCAGAAAGACCACCTGTAGGCATTAAAGAAATTGGTCTTTATATTCCTGAGGGTCTGCACACCAGTGAGCACATAAGCAAAAAAAGCGGTATTCCCGAAGAAGTTATTGTAGAAAAATTCGCCATTAACCAAAAACACAAAGCTGATCCCGATGAGCATCCTTCCGAAATGGCAGTAAAAGCAGCACGTAAAGCACTGACTGAAACTGATCCGGTTGAGCTTGATCTGGTGCTTTTTCATGGCAGCGAATACAAGGATTATTACCTTTACAATCAGGCAGCAAAAATTCAACATGAAATAGGTGCTAAAAATGCTTATGCTTTTGAGCTGCATTCTTTATGCTCATCAGGAGTGCTGGCTTTAAAAGTAGCCCGGGATATGATGCAAAACGATCCCAATCTGAATAAGGTTTTACTGACGACTTCATCTAAAGAGGCAGATATGTTAGATTACAGCAATGAAGATTCTCGTTTTATGTTCAATTTTGGTGATGCTGCAGCAGCAGTTTTACTGGAAAAAAATCACGAAAAAAATGTAGTATTAAGTAATCATACGATTACAGATGGTAGCTTTGCCGATGATGTGGCGGTTTATGAAATCGGTTCTCAATATTTCAACAAACCGGGGGTTGATTCTTTAGAGCTGGCTGATTGCAGTTTGGATGTTGATGATATTGACTCTATGCGCGAAAGGCTTAATGCTGTGACCGAAGACAATTTTAAGAAGGTAATAGAAAAGAGTGTACTTAAAAGTGGGTATAATAATGAAGATATAGACTTTCTGGCTTTAATTCATATGAAAAAATCCTTTCTGGATGAGCTGCTTTCAGAATATGGTCTGGATGAAGATAGCAGTTTCATTCTTAATGATTATGGCCACTGTCAATCTGCGGATGCTTTTATAGCCACCAAAAAGGGCTTTGAGCAGGGGAAAATTAGTGCGGGAGATTTAATAGTGATGGTAGGAGCAGGAACCGGCTATACCTGGAGTGCAACCTGTGTTCGATGGGGTTGAGCCAGTAAGACTTTAGGGTTTAATCCAAAACAGCTGTTGAAATTTTTCAAAACCCGGATAAGCTCCAGGACTAGAAAATTGTTTTCCGGCTCAGGATAAATAATTTTGTGAACAGAGCTTTATAGCTTCCAGAGAAAAATATTATGAAGATGGCTTAAAACAAGATTTGACCAATTGATTTGCAGAATAATCGATTTTTAAAACAGATTTAGGAGGAGGTAACCGTGCAATACGAAGATTTACGGTTTGAAAATTTCAGCTGGATTGGTGACCATATATTCAGGAGAGCAGAATTCTCTCCCCGACGTCTGGCTGTGGAAGATCTGGATAATGAAAATAAATACACTTATCAGGATATAGAGTTAAGGGCTAACCGTCTGGCAAATTTCCTCACGCGGGAATTAAATCTGGAAAAGCGAGAAAGAATTGCCTTCCTTTCGCGCAACAGGATTGAAATGTTTGATGGATTTTTCGCCGCTGGAAAAACGGGGGCAATTTTTGTTCCCTATAATTTTAGACTATCAGTAGAAGAATTAACCAGGCTTATCAGTAAAGAAAAACCCAGAATTATGTTTTATGAAGATGTTTTTGAGGAAAAAGTAGAGAAGCTGAAAGAAAAAGTAGATATCGATCATTATTTTGAATTAAGTTCTTCGGCAGCTGCCAGAGATAATTTTCCCTCAGATCGTAAATATGATGAAATAGAAAATTATGATGATACTTCACTATGTCAAAAAGAATTAAACTGGGAAGATATACATCTGATTATGCATACCGGAGGCACTACCGGTCTGCCCAAGGGAGCCAAAATCTCTCATCGGGCTGTTCTCTTTAATTCTCTTAATGAGATCATAACCTGGAATATTAACCACCAGGACAGCACTCACCTCCTTCTGCCTCTTTTTCACACCGGGGGCTGGAATTTACTTACTCTTCCCCTATTACAAACAGGAGGAAGTGTTTACATCAATCGCAAATTCGATCCTCAAATCACCCTGGAAGTTATAGATGAAAAAGATCCGACATTTATTTTCGGTGCTGCCACTATTTTTAGAGCTATAGCAGCTCAGGATGAATTTTCTGCAACTGACTTTTCCTCTTTGCGCTGGATGATGTCAGGTGCTGCTCCCACTCCCAGGGAGGTTATGGAAAAATACTGGGAACAGGGGGTTAAGTTCTGTGCTGGCTATGGTCTTACTGAAGGCGGCCCCAATAATCTTTCAATTTTAGCAGAGCATATGGAAATGGAAGAGATTAAGGAAAAGTATGATTCGGTCGGAGTACCCTTTTACTTTACAGAAGTTAAAATTGTTGATGAAAAAGGAGAGGAGGTTAAAGCCGGAGAAGCGGGCGAGTTGATCTTCAGCGGCCCCCAAATTTTTTCCGGTTACTGGAATAATGAAGAAGAAACCCGGCAAACTTTGCAAGATGGCTGGGTTTACACCGGTGATATAGCCCGGCAGGATGAAGAGGGCTATTATTATATAGTTGGGCGCAAAAAGAATATGTTTATAAGTGGGGGAGAAAATGTATTTCCTCCGGAGATTGAATCCAGGCTTTATGAAATGCCAGAAATTAATGAAGCCTGTGTTATCCCTGTTCCAGATGATAAATGGGGAGAGGTAGGCAAAGCAGTAATCAAATTTAAAGAAGAGGAACAACTGGAAAAAACAGAGATAATTGATTATCTTGAGGATAGATTGGCTGGATATAAAGTTCCCAAATATGTTGCCTTCATAGAAAAAATGCCCAAAAATGATGTGGGTAAAATTGAAGCTGCCAAAGTCGCAGAACAATTTGGCGAGCCCCGGGATAATATTGATTAACTTATATATTTAAATAGAGGAAATTTTAATCTTTTTTGATGCCGGAAAAGATAAATTCCATAACCTCAGATATTATTTCCGGTGGAATTTCCTCTTCCTCCCAGATGACCCAGCGCAGGCCGATAAAATTGGAAATACCGATAAGGCAGTATGCCATAACTTCTGGTTTCAGGTCTTTAAGTTCACCACTATTTATTGCCCGGGATAATCTATATTTATAGCTCTGAGCGAAATCATGATAATATTCCCGGAAAATATCTGCATCTACAAATTGTGCCTGCCAGACTATTTTATAAAGAGCAGAGTGTTCCTTTATAAATGAAAAAAAAGCTTTAAAACCTGCTTTTTCCATTTCACTGCGGGTATCCAGGTCTTCTATTGCTTCAGCCAGGGTAGCCCGCAATTTTTTATTTAATTCCAGAATAAGGGCCCTGAATATAGTTTTTTTATCGGGAAAATATATGTAAAAAGTGCCTGGTGCTACACCAGCTCTGTCGGTTATTTCTGTTATTGAAGCGTCATAATAATTTTTTCTGCCAAAAATTTCTTCCGCTGCCGATAGTAGCTTATCATAGGTTTGCTTTCCCTTGCTGGTTTTGGGCTGGTTAATAGCTTCTCTGGTCTGTTGAAATATCGATTTGCTTTCAACCGGGGAGTCCTTGTTTTTATCTGATTTTTTCATGTACCTCACTCCCTGAATTGTGTTTTTTTGCAATTCTTTTAAATGGGTCCTTTGTAACAGTTGGTGAAGATACTATATATAATTTTCTGTGAACCCAGTCTTATAGCTTTCAATTTTTTTATACCCCAAATTTCTGACAAAGTCAAGCTATCAGTTTAAATTTGCAGGAGTCCTGTCAAAATTGTGGAATTAGACATTAGCAGCAATGAAATAATAAAAATTTTTGGAGGCTGATTCATGAATACTCAACCAGAAGTTTTTGTTACCAGACGTTTGCCTGAGAAAGCTATGGATATGCTTAAACAGGAATGCAAATTAGAGGTTAATCCTCATGATAGAACTTTAACCCGAGCAGAACTGGAGAAAGGAATTCAGGATGTCGATGCCATGATTTCTCTTTTAACCGATACTATTGATGCTGATTTGCTGGATATAAATCCTGACTTACAGGTTATAGCTAATTATGCAGTAGGCTATGATAATATAGATGTCGAAGCCTGTACGGAAAGGGGCATTCGTGTCAGCAATACTCCGGGTGTTTTGACGGAGACAACAGCTGATTTAACCTGGGCCCTGCTGATGGCCGTAGCTCGTAGAGTTGTGGAGGGAGATAAATATACCCGGGCAGGGAAATATGAATCCTGGGGGCCTATGTTAATGCTGGGCAGCGATGTCTACGGAAAAAAACTGGGCATTATAGGTCTGGGCAGAATTGGGAAAGCTGTAGCGCGGAGAGCAGCGGGTTTTGATATGGAAGTTGTTTACTATAATCGCTCCAGGAAGAAAGAGTTTGAAGCTGAGCAGGGAATTAAATTTAGAGAATTTGATAGTTTGCTGGCTGAATCTGATTTTATCAGTATACATACTCCTTTGACACCTGAGACAGAAAAGATGATAGGAGAGAAAGAATTTAAAATGATGAAAAATTCAGCTTATGTTGTAAATACTTCAAGAGGTGCCGTGATTGATGAAAAAGCTTTATTACATGCTTTAAGAGAAAAGGAGATTGCCGGGGCAGGCATTGATGTGTATGAAGATGAACCTAAGTTGACTCCGGGATTGGTAAGTCAGGATAATTTAGTCATGCTGCCTCATATCGGTAGTGCCAGTGTGGCAGCTCGCACCAAAATGGCGGTTATGGCCGCAGAAAATGTTCTGGCGGGATTAAATAATGATGAGATGCCTAATTTGATCAATCCTGAAATTCATTAAAAACGGGAGGAGAAATTTTTATGACAAAAGAAAATATGAAAGCAAGAGAAGAGGTGCCCGAGCATTTAAAATGGGATCTAACCAGAATTTTTTCCAGTGAAGATGAGTTTCAACAGGCTTTAGAAAATGTTCAGGAAAAAGCAAAAAAGCTTGTCGACCAGTACAAAGGTGAACTGCAGGAGCCAGAAACTATCGTAGCATGTCTGGAGGATTATGAAGAATTAATGATCAATGGATATCATGTTTATTCTTATGCTCACCTGGCCAAATCAGTTGATGAGAGGAACACGAAAAATCAGGAAAGATTATCAAATGTAAAGATGGTTTTTTCTCAGGTCTTGAGTTCCACCTCTTTCATAGAAAGTGAAATAAAAGAATTGGATGATGAAACTATCGATAAGACAATAGAGGAAACTGAAGATTATGCGGTTTATCTTGCTGACCTTAAACGCAGCAAAAAATATAAACTTAACTCCGATACAGAAAAAGCTCTCTCGGCGCTTTCACCTGTTCTGGGTTCTTTTCAAACAATTTATAATCAGGCTAAACTGGCAGATCTCGATTTTGACAGCTTTACCATCGACGGTGAAGAATATCCTTTGAGTTTTGTAAAATTTGAAAATGAATATCAGATGGAACCCGATAAAGAAATTAGAAGAAAGGCCTTTCAGGAATTTTCGCAATCACTGTCTGATTATCAAAACACTATGGCTTCTACCTACAATACTCAGATCCAAAAAGAAAAAATTATGGCTGATATGCGTGGATATGAAGATATATTCGAGTATCTCCTGTTTGATCAGAAGGTTGACAGAGAGCTTTATGATAGACAGATTGATGTGATTATGGAAGAATTAGCCCCCCATATGAGAAAATATGCGGGACTTCTGCGGGATATATATGGTCTGGAAGAAATGACTTATGCTGATCTTAAAATTCCGGTTGATCCTGATTACGAACCGGAAGTGACAGTAGAAGAGTCGAAAGAATATGTGGAAGGGGCTCTTTCAGTTCTGGGGGAAGAATATCTTGATATGATTATGGATGCTTATGAGGAACGCTGGGTTGATTTTGCCCAAAATAAGGGGAAATCCACTGGAGGTTTTTGTTCTACACCTTATGGTGTTAAGTCTTTTATACTTCTTTCCTGGTCGGGATTAATGAGTCAGGTTTACACACTGGTCCATGAATTGGGGCATGCTGGACATTTTGTTTTATCTCAAAGAAATAACAGCATGTTTGAAGATAGACCATCCACCTATTTTGTGGAAGCACCTTCTACTATCAATGAACTGTTTTTGACCGATTATCTTATTGAGCAGAAAGATGATCCTCGCTTTCAGCGCTGGGCTTTGGCTACCATGATAAGTAATACCTATTATCATAACTTTGTTACACATTTATTGGAAGCTGCCTATCAGCGAAAGGTTTATGAAAGAATTGAGGCAGGAAAAAGTGTTCAGGCTGAAAAACTGAATCAGCTTAAAAAACAGGTGCTGGAAAGATTTTGGGGAGAAAATGTCAAAATAAATCAGGGAGCGGAGCTTACCTGGATGCGTCAGCCTCATTATTACATGGGACTTTATCCGTATACTTATAGCGCGGGTTTAACCATTGCAACCGCTGTTAACCAGCGTATTAGAGAAGAAGGAAAACCTGCGGTGAATGATTGGCTCAAAGTATTGAAAGCTGGCGGGACTAAAAAACCGGTAGAGCTGGCTGAAATGGCCGGAGTCGATATTACCACGGAAAAACCCTTGAGTTCAACCATCGACTTTATAGGTGAGTCTATAGACAGGATCATAGAGCTTACAGAGGAAATAGAAAAGTAAAATAAGGCGGTGAACAGAGCTTTATAGTTTCCAATAACAAACATTATAAAAGATGTACTAATACAAAGATTACACCGACTGATTTGGAGAAGAAAATAATATATCAATGGAAACAGTTTTCCAGCAGCCGTTAAAAGCTGCTGGTTTTTTATTTTGTAACTATCTTGTAACATTGATATGGTAAATTAAAAATGGATGAAATAATGTGAATTTTTTTAAAGGGAGAATTTTTCCAAATTAAAAAGGGGGAGAATTAATTTGAAAAAGTCATTTATTATCGGAATTGCCCTGGTGGTAGTTTTTGGCATGCTGGGCTGTTTTCAGGCTGAAGCCTCTGAAGACCCTATTAAGTTTGGGGCGGTAAATCCTCTGGGTGATATCACAGGTGAACAGGCCTCCAGAGCCATGGAACTTGCTGTAGAAGAGTTGAATGAAGAAGGGGGAATATTGGGACGTCCGGTGGAATTAACTGTAATAGATAGTGAATTGAGTTCGGAAAAAGGAGCTTCAGCTGTAGAAAGATTGGCGACTGTAGAAAATGTAGATTTTCTGGTAGGCGGTATGTCCAGCGGTGTTCATATGGCACAAATACCCGTTATGAAAAGACATGAAATAACCACAGTGTGGATGGGAGGGGCTTCTCACGAAATTGAAAGAGCTGTAGGAGAGGGAGAAGACTGGTATTTTCATATTCATCCCTGGGATTATCAACAGGGAGCGAGCTATGCTGATGGCTGGAGAGATATTGAAGCAGAATATGCAGATGTAGAGATTGATGATTTTTATCTGGCTTATGAAGAAGGGGCATTTGGTACTGATTCTTATGAGTCCTATATAGAATATTATGAAATGGCCCAGCAAGGGGAAGGCCCTTATGCTGGACTTATGCAGGATTTTGCGGGGGAATCCTTTACCAGTGCAGCGGTAGGTGGAGGAGATTATAGAGCTATGCTCAGACACGCTTCTGATTATGATCCTGATATTTTTGTATGGGCAGGTTATGATGCAGATGCTGTGCCCATGCTTGAGCAGGCAAGAGAACTGGGATTTGACCCTGATATTTTTGCTGGTTCACCTCCTGGCTGGCCAGCTGATTTTGGAGAAAATCCCCTGGCTGAGGATGTAATATTGTATCAAATGTGGGCTCCTTCTATTAATGAGGTCAGCCCGGTAGCTCAGGATTTTTGGGATAGTTATGTGGAAAAATTTGAAGAGGAGCCTGCCACTTATTTTGCGCCTTTAGGGTATACGAATATAAAATTCGTGGCTCAAGCTGTTGAACATGCAGAAACAATGGAACAGGAAGAAGTCATATCCGCTTTAAGAGAAATAGAATACGATTCTCCTCTGGGGCGCACATTAGACATTTCCCCCAGCCGCATCATCAGTAATCAGGGTTTTTCCGAACAGATGATATTACAATGGCAGGATGGTGTGCAGGAGGTTATCTGGCCTTTTGAACTTTCAACTGCAGAGTTGATATATCCATTTGAATGGTAAATTGTAGCATGAAATTTAATGTTGTAATTATTATACAGTTATATACAGTCGGGCTGTTTTAAGCCCGGCTGTATATTTTTTGATAACTACTTATATAGTTTTGATTTTATTTCTAAGTTAATTTTATTCATAGCAGTAAATTTAAAAAGCCAGTTTGCGAATTTAACAGGAATGGAGGATCACTATGATTTCAAATCCAGACAGAAGAAAAATATATTATATTCTTATTGCTGTGTTTATATTGGTTATAGGTATATGGAATCCTTATGCTCTAATTTTTGGTTTGCAGAGGGGAAGTTTATATGCTTTAATAGCTCTGCCTTTAGCTCTTGTGCTGGGAATTATGGACATTTTAAATTTAGCTCACGGAGAACTGCTCACAGTGGGCTTATATGCTGGTTATATGTTAAATTTACATCTTGGTTTAGATCCTCTCCTGGCAATAATACCGGTTTTTGTCATTTTGGTTATAGCGGGGGGGATTATTTATCAGGTTTCACTTAAAGATGTTTTGGATGAAGGACATTTAAATCAATTATTACTTACTTTTGGTGTTTCGATTATTTTGATTGAGCTGGCAAAGATTATCTGGACAACCAGACCGCGAAATGTACATGTCGGTTATGCCAGTTACTCTGTGAATTTCGCGGGTATTACCACTGGAGCTTATGACTTTTTGTATATTTTTGCAGCTGTGTTTGTATTCCTGCTTCTTAGATTGTTTTTAAAGAAAACCCGTTTGGGTCAGGCAATATTTGCTGTAGGACAAAATCCTAAAGGCGCAAAAATTGTGGGTATTAACGTTAATTTTGTATATGTCTTCGTGTTTTGTCTGGCATCAGGAATATTAGGTTTAACTGCCAGTGTTATGTTGCCAAAAGTTTCTATATTTCCGGAAGCAGGAAATCCTTTTGCTTTAATTTCTTTTGCTCTGGTCGCAATGGCCGGGATGGGAAGTATTAATGGTATTTTAATGGCCGGTATAACACTGGGGCTGGCGGAAGCGGTGGTACATGCTATACCAGGATATGCTGGCTGGTCTGATATAGTATTCTTTGGGGTTTTGATTGTGGTCATAACGGTCAAAAATATTTAGGAGGCTGGGCTATGAAAAATATTGTATTTTATTTGCTCTTGCTGGCAATTGCCATTACTTTACCCTTTTATGCTGGAGGTTATCTGCTGCATGTGGCAGTTACAATTTTAATATTTATGAGTCTGAGTCTGAGCTGGGATATGATGTTAAGAGCAGGCCAGCTTTCGCTGGGGAATGCAGGATTTTTTGGACTGGGAGGATATGCTTCTCTGGTTACCGTGGCACACCTGGATTTACATCCTCTGTCAAGTATTTTGCTTTCATTTATATTTGCCGCTTTTATAGCTTTTGCTCTGGGATTTATAGTTTTAAAATTAAGGGATATATATTTTGCTATAGTCACCCTCGCCCTGGCCCATGTATTTGAAGTCGTCGCCATGAACCTGGAAATAACTGGTGGCTCAAGTGGTATGGTGCTGCCGGAGGCCATCTTTGGAGGCGATATGTTTCGTCTTTACTGGCTAATACTGGGAATAACTGTGTTTGTGATAATAATTTCAGAGGTGTTTGCCCGCAGCAAAATACATTATGCTATTCATTCAATTAGAAATGATGAAATTACTGCTAAATCAAGTGGGATTAATGTTTTTAAATATCTGTTATTTGTTTTTGTCATTACCTCGGGCATTCAGGGTCTGGTAGGAGGAGTATTTGTCCAGCAGTATGCTTTCGTCATGCCAGAAAGCACCTTTTCACTGGATTATTTACTTCTGCCCATAGCTATGGCCTTAGTTGGTGGAAAATTATCAACAGCCGGTCCTGTAATTGGGGCGATATTTTTAGGACTAATTTATGATTACTTAAAATTATTTATTCATTATGTGCATTTAATGTTTTACGTATTGGTGATTGTGTTGATAATACTGTATATGCCTCAGGGTATGTACAAACCTATACGAAACAAAATATTAAATATCATCCCTGTTCAGGGGGGGTCATAATGGCAATTTTGCAGTGTAACAATATTTTAAAAAAATTCGGCGGTTTGCACGCGGTTGATAATATCAATTTTTCTACAGAAAAAGGTGAAATACTAGGTATTATAGGTCCTAATGGTGCTGGCAAAACTACACTGACCAATGTAATTTCGGGGACTTTACCATTAACAGCTGGAGAAGTTATATTTAAAGAGCAGCAGATTGGCGAAATGCCAGCACATGAAATTAACCGACTGGGAATTGCGAGGACTTTTCAAACCATTAGACCTCTGGAACAGTTTGCAGCGCTGGAAAACATCATGATAGGAGCACTATTCGGCAATAGATTAACGCAGAACAAAGCCAGAGAAAAAGCTCGAGAGATATGTGATTTTATTAATTTTGACAATTTTGAACAGCATGTAGATAAATTAACCGTGCTGGAATTAAAAAAGATCGAATTATGAAGAGCTTTATCGGCAGATCCCGAACTAATTTTTTTGGATGAAATTATGGCGGGTTTGAACAGCAAAGAAACCTGGGAGATGATTGAACTGGTTGAAAAAATAAAAGATGAGGGTATAGCAGTATGTGTCATAGAGCACGTTATGAAAGTTGTTTCTGAACTAACCAGTAGAGTCATTGTCTTAGATAGAGGAAATATTATAGCCCGGGGGCCTTATGAAGAAGTATCACAGGAAGAGGAAGTCATTGCAGCTTATCTGGGGGAGGAAGTGGAAAATGCTTGAAGTCAACAATTTGGAAGTTTCTTACGACAGAGTACAGGTTATTTGGGATGTTTCCCTTAACGTGCAAAAAAATGAGGCTGTAGGCATATTTGGGCCTAATGGTGCTGGCAAAAGCACTATGATAAAAGCAATTTTGGGTTTGGTAGATAATGTAAAAGGAGAGATTGAATTTCAGAATCTTGATCTGACTGAGAAAAACACCCATGAGATAATCAGAGAAGGTATTGCTTTAGTACCCCAGCATCGTGAGCTCTTTCCGGATATGTCTGTAGAAGAAAATTTAAAACTGGGGGCCAGTTTTATTGAAGAGGCTCGAGGAGAATCTCAGAATAGCTTGAAATTAGTTTATGAAATGTTTCCTAATCTGGAAGAAAAACGCAATGACAGAGCTGGTTCTTTAAGTGGAGGTCAGCAAAGGATGCTGACCGTGGGAAGAGCTTTAATGGCCAAACCGAGATTGCTAATTTTGGATGAACCTTCAGTTGGGCTGCAGCCTTCATTAGTTATTGAACTGATTGAGAGGTTGAATGAAATTAAAGAGGAAGAAGATGTTTCAATTTTGCTGACTGAGCAAAATGTCAGGCAGGGTTTAAAAGTAATTGACCGTGGTTATGTGCTGGAAAATGGGAAAATTGTTATGGAAGATGATGTGGAAACCCTGCAGAAAAGCGAGCATATTCAAGAATCTTATCTGGGAATTTAGATTCTTTCATAATAAAATACTGCCAATCTACAAAAAATTAGTCTAAATAAAAAATCGGGTGCCCCAAATTTTCTGGATTTCCGGGCACCCTTATTTTATTTACATAATAATATTTTAGGAAAATTTATATTTAACCTTATTGAGTTAACTTTTTAACTGTCATATCTGTGCTGGTAGTATAGACATTGCCTTCGCGATCAATAGCTATATCTAATATTCCGCCTTCGTGTCCGTTATAACGCCAGATTTCATTGCCATCGGAATCCAATTTCCGCACAGTTTTATCTGAACTGCCAGTATAAATATTTCCTTGCTGGTCTACAGCTACTGCAGTAACTGAAGCATTATGTCCTTCATAGGTCCATATTCTATGACCACTGGAATCGATTTTTCTAACCTCAGAATCACGACTGCCTGTAATGGCATTATCTTCTGCATCTACCGCAACAGCTTTTACTGCCGACCAGTGCACATCATACTGCCACAATTCATTTCCTTCTGAATCAATTTTTCGCAAAGTGTTATCTGTACTGGCGCTATAAATATTACCTTCACTATCAACAGCCATATCATTGACAGTTCTATCATGTCCCTCAAAAGTCCATATTCTGACTCCTTCGGGATTAATCTTTCGAACCGAATTATCCCTGCTTCCGGAATAAAGATTATTTTCCTCATCTAAAACCACTGTTCGCAAAGAAGACCAGTGTCGATCATAATTCCAGATTTCTTCTCCCCGGGAATTAAGTTTTCTAACTGTATTATCTGTATTTCCAGTGTAGATATTGCCGTCTTCATCTACTGTTAAAGAGTTAATTATACCCTGTTGTAGCGCAAAATCTTCCAGAATATTTCCGGCAGAGTCAAATTTAATAATAGAGCTATCGGCACTGCCAGCGAAAATGTTTCCCTCATCATCTATGGCCAGAGATTTGAACTGGAAATCTTCAGCCTGGTAAGTCCAATCTGTCGCTGGAGTCTCATTTTGAGTCAGAGCGGTTCCACCAGTTAAAATAATCGCAGTAGAGGTGATAACAAGAGCTAAAATTAAGGTATTTGTCAATTCTGTCAGGTCTAAATTTTTTCTTTTCATGATAATCCTCCCCGTTTAGACTGCTTAAATTTTATTCTTCTAAAAAATATGTTTCTGTTACTTTATATTATAACAAATAATTATGTAACAGTCAGCTAATATTTTTTTAGTGCTTGAAAAATGGAGTAACTTTTGCTAACATAAACATGTTAACAAT
>CAYOFJ010000032.1:0-12916 GCA_964403065.1 uncultured Halanaerobiaceae bacterium
ACCAATTTATTCTGCATCATGTTGTCATCAGCCTGTTTTAAAATTTCCTGAATATCTTCTGCCGGGCTGGTTTTAGTGGCAATTCCCATCCCCAGAGAAACAGGAAAATCATCTTTGCTAGTTTTCTTACATTTCCGCTCAATTCTTTCATACACATCCTGAGCGATTTCACTGCCCGTTTGCGGCAGAAGAATCACAAATTCATCGCCGCCATATCGAGCTAAAATATCCTCTTCTCTGACCACATTTTTAAGTATGTTGGCAGTTTTCTTCAAAACTTTATCCCCTTTATCATGGCCAAAAGTATCATTAATAATTTTTAGGCCATTTACATCAACCATAATTATACTGATGGGCAGCTGTCTTTCAGTATCCAGCCGCTCCATTTCTTCCGCCAAAAAGGTGCGATTATAAAGCCCGGTAAGCTCATCATGAAAAGTTTTATATTTTAGCTGTCTTTCTTTCTCCTTTCTTTCAGATATATCTTGAACAAAAGCAAACCCAAATTCCTGCCCTTTATACTGCAAATAATGACTGGTAATTTCCACCGGGAAAATTTCTCCGGTTTTAGTTTCAACCTGGGACTCAAAATTGATAGTTTCTTTTTCTTTTAATTTCTGCCAGTATTGTTTCACTTTTTCCTTATTATAATTGGGGTCCACATCGCTTATTCCCATATTGAGCAATTCCCTTTTGCTGTAATCCAGTTTATCACAGGTTGCCTTGTTTACATATTTAAATTCACCCTCTGCATCATGCCAGAATATACCTACGCCAGCATTATCCATGGAAAATTGGGTTAATTTGAGTCTGGTTTCCATTGCTTTGCGTTTCGTTATATCTACATAAATGGCATAACCACCCACAACTTCTTCATTAACTGTTATGGGGGCGGTTTTAAGAAAAACCTCTATGGGATTACCTTCTCTATCATATCTGGTAACTTCCCTGGCTATTTTCTCCCCCTGCAGTAGTTTTTCGGTCAGAGACTCTTCGGTGGAATCCTCTTTACCGGGTATTTCTAAAGTTTCGTCAATATTTTTTCCTTTGATATTTTCCAGTTTGTACTTGAACAGTTCTTCAAAGTTTTCATTCACGTCGATAATACGAGCGTCAGAATCAATGGCTATTATAGCGTCGGTGGAATTATAAAATAAAGATTCAAAGCGTTCTTTTTCCTTTTTTAACTTCTTTTCAATTTGCTTTCTTTCCGTTATATCTATCTGCATGGAAAGAATTCCCTTTTTTCCATCCGGAAGAGTAATATTTGTTTCTCTTAAACGCGTATAATATATCTCTCCATTTTTGGTGAGACTTTTTGCCTCATAGTCAAGGTCCAGACCGTCCACAATTTTCGAGATATTTTCTTTAGCAGCTTCTTTATACTTAGCCGGTACCAGTTTATCGCAGACATTGTTACCTACCAGTTCATCCCGGCTGTAACCAGTAATATTGGTCATACCCTCGTTGACTTCCAGAATCTTACCATTTTCATCTTCAATCATAATACCAATCGGAGCATTTTCAAATACAGTTAGATAGCGCTCCTTATTTTTTTCTAATTCTTTTTCTATATCCTTCCTATCTGTAATGTCCATGATGATTCCTTCCAGATAGTTTTTATCTTCCTGTTCATAATAAATATGCTGTCCACTTTCTTTAACCCATTTAATCTTTTCTTCCCTGGTAATTATGCGATATTCGACTTCGTATTCCCCGGTCTGGACCTGTTTCCTTACTTTTTGCAAATCCTCTTCATGAATAATGCTGGCAAAACTCTGCTGGTTGTTATCTATAAAATGGGCAGCCGTAAATCCTGTTAAACTTTCAATATTTTCACTCATAAATTTCATAGTAAAATGTTTATCCGGCAGACAGCGAAACACAACACCTGGAATATTATCTATTAAAACAGATAAGCTTTTATCACTTTTATGGAGACTGTCAATTGATCTATTCACAATTTTGCTCCCCCCTGCCAGGAGAAATATCCTGCTAAAATCCAATATAATAATTTGCGAATTTTTGCTCTGTCTGAACCGGCAAAATTCTGAGCAAACTAAAACTGAACAACGCTCTTTGCATTGGTGTTTATGTTAAGAATAATATAAAAAAATAACCTAAATTGCAAATTTTTTTGAGCAAAATTTCTTCTATTTTCATCCCTGTTATTTTAATTTTATCTTAAATAAGCCATAATAACCAGCATTTATCCCAAAAAATTTAGGCCAGGTAATTTTTCCTGGCCCCAATGCAGTCCAATTCTTTTTTCTTGATTGTTCTGGATTAATTTTTCGTATTATTCTTTTTGCTCTATCATAGTCAGGACCATTTTAAATTTCTCCGGGGCCCTGACTGAATGAGGAACACTGGCAGGAATTATAATTATCTCGCCCTCTTCCACTATATAAGTTTCCTCACCTATTGTGTACTCTCCTACACCATCAATAACTTGAACCATAGCTTCATGGGGAGCTGAGTGCTCGCTCAAATTTTGCCCTTCATCGAAAGCGAAGAGTGTAACTGTACCAGTTTCTTCATCAATAACAGTTTTACTGACTATAGAATTGTCCTGATATTCTATTGAATCTCGAACATTATAAACTTTAGCTCTATCCATAAATTTTACCTCCTAAATTAAGATTCACTTAATATTATAGTTTTAATGAATCTATCAATTTCAAATTCTCAAATTTTCTTGCAAACCCAATAATATTTTGTGCAATTTTGTGTTCAATTCCTGTTGTTGTACATTTATTATTACAGTTTTTTATCCGACTGTCTATGACATTTTTAACATTAAATGAAAAACAGAAACACTCTTAATAACACCTAAAATCTGGCAAACCTCTCTTTGTGGATCTACATATCTTCATGCTCCATATTTCATGATATCAACAGGACCCGAAACTCCTTTTTCTTTGAGCCGGGAAAATGTTGTTTTACTTCTCTCTCACGATGTTTTCAGTTTCAACTGTGATGTGCCAGGCCTGTCAGCGAAATAGTAATTTCACTGCGAACGGGGAACAACTGCTTTTTTAAAAAATGAGACAAACTGGTCTAAACCACCTCTCTAGTTTTTGCCACAAAACTTTTCACACTGGAATGAAGATCTTCCCTGTCATCACTGTTTTTAATAACCTCTATAATAGCACTTCCCATTATAACTCCGTCCACATACCCACTGACTGCAGCGGCTTTTTGCGGACCATCTATTCCAAATCCCAATCCCAGAGGCAAATCCACCTCTTTTCTAACCCGGTCAATATATTCTTCCAGATGTTCAAAGGGCCCCTTTTTATCACCTGTTACCCCCAGCAGAGATACACAATAAAGAAAGCCGCTGCTCTTTTCTCCCAGATATTGCAATCTTGAAGAAGGGGTGTTGGGAGCTGCAAGTAATATTCCGGCTATATTATTAGTTCTCATTTTTTCATAAAATTCTTTATCCTCTTTATAAGGCAAATCCGGTACAATCACCCCGGCAATTCCGGTCCGAGAGCAGTCTCTAATAAAATTTTCTTTTCCATAATTCAATATCGAGTTATAATAACCCATCAAAACCAGGGGGATGTCAATTTTTCTTTCAACTTCTGAAACCATCTGAAAAATTCCAGCCAGAGTAACTCCCTGGTCCAAAGCACGCTGACCAGCAGCCTGAATCACAGGCCCATCTGCAAGCGGATCGGAAAAAGGTATACCGAGCTCTATGATATCTGCCCCGGCATTTTCCAGAGTGAATATTAATTTTCGGGTGGCCTTTAAATCGGGGTCACCAGCACAAATATAAGGTATAAGCGCTTTATCTATTTCCCGAAAAGTATTTTGTATTTTATTCATCATTAACCTCCATTATTTGTTGGAAAGTATTCATATCTTTATCTCCCCTGCCGGAAAGATTCAATACCACAAGTTCATCCTCATCCATATCAGGTATAACTTTAAGACCATGGGCAATGGCATGAGAAGGTTCAAGAGCAGGTATGATACCTTCAAGTTCTGAAAGCAATTTGAAAGCCTCCACCGCTTCTTCATCCGTGACGGCTTCATATTCAGCTCTATCTGTATCTTTAAGATAGCTGTGTTCAGGCCCAACACCGGGATAATCCAGCCCTGCGGAAATTGAATGCGCCGGGCTTATCTGGCCCTTATTATCCTGCAGCAGATAAGATTTGCTCCCATGCAAAACCCCTATTTCTCCAGCGTTAATAGTAGCAGCATGGCTGCCAGAATTTACTCCTTCTCCGGCCGCTTCAACTCCTACCAATTTAACCTCTTCATCTATAAAAGGGTGAAATATCCCTATGGCATTACTTCCTCCGCCCACACAGGCCATAATGCAGTCGGGTAGCCTCCCTTCTCTTCTTTTAACCTGTTGTTTGAACTCTTCCCCAATTATTTTCTGAAAATCCCGAACAATTTGGGGATAGGGATGAGGTCCAACTACAGAACCGATTATATAATGGGTATCTTCCACACTGGCTACCCAGTCACGAATCGCAGCATTTGTGGCCTCTTTTAAAGTCTTTGTTCCCGTATCAATGGGTATAACCTCAGTTCCCAGCAGCTTCATTTTATAAACGTTCAAAGCCTGTCTTTCCATGTCTTCTCTGCCCATAAAAACTTCGCAGTCAAGACCGGCATGAGCGGCAGCAGTAGCGGTAGCAACTCCGTGCTGTCCTGCTCCGGTTTCAGCTATGATTCTCTCCTTGTTTAAATGAGAAGCCAGCAAAATTTGCCCCAGAGTATTATTTATTTTGTGTGCTCCAGTATGATTTAAATCTTCTCTTTTAAAATAAACTTTTGCTCCCCCCAGATAATCCGTCAAATTTTCTGCAAAATAAAGCGGGCTGGGTCTCCCCACATAACTCGAAAGCATATTCTCCAGTTCACTTTTGAATTCCTCACTATCCTTAAGCTCATTATAGGCTTCTTCCAGTTCATCCAATGCTCCCCTTAAACTTTCAGGAATAAATTGACCGCCGAATTCTCCGTAATATTTTTTTGCCACAGTGCTTTAACTCCTCCTTTTCTGCAAATTTTGATACTGTTATATATGCTGGAAAACTATTAGCTGCTTAACTTTTTTGCCTGGAAAACAGGGACTCTGCTCACAGGGATTTTTCTTTAAAAGAAACTATTTTTTTAGCTCCGTAATTCCGCCAAAGTTTGTTCAAGCTTTTCAGGGTCCTTCAATCCTGGCTCCACTTCAATTCCGCTGTTCAGGTCGACTCCTGCCGGCTTCACCTGTTTAATAGCCTCAGCTATATTTTCAGGACCCAGCCCACCTGCCAGTATCACAGGAATATCGAAGTTCAGCCTATCAAGATAAGCCCAATTGAATCTTTCGCCGGTTCCTCCTCTTCTGTCACCCACCCGTCTATCAAATAGTAGATAATGCACTTCACTGTATTTCTGGACCTGTTTGAGATCTTCTGGCCTGGAAACACTTATAGCTTTAATCGCACGGCAGGATGTATTATTTACCATCTTCGCAGACTCCTGACCGTGAAATTGCAGGTAATCAAATAGACCTGCAGCTTCTATCTCCTGTAATCTGGTTAAATCGGGATTTTGGACTACCCCCACACTGCTGACAAAAGGGGGCAGTTCTGAGATCAACTTTTCGGCTTTCCCCAGCGAAACCTGGCGCTTACTCGCAGTGAGTATAAAACCAACCGCATCGATAGATTTATTAACTATGGTTTTTAAATTTTTTCTATCTGTCATTCCGCAGACTTTAACTCTGGTCATCAATTATTTCTCCCCCTTACAGGAGCTGCCAGCAAAGAGGTCACGGATTTTTTCACCAGGATTATTGGCTTTCATTAAAGTCTCACCTATCAACACCCCATCTACTCCCAGCGCTCGCAGCCGGTCAATTTCCTCCCGGTTTGATATACCACTCTCTGAAACTACCAGATAATCCTTTCTGCTGGTTTCTTTCTCCAGTTCACGCAAAATCATCTCGGTAGTTGCTAAATTCACCGTAAAATCTTTCAGATTGCGATTATTTATTCCGATTATGCTGGCGGAAGTTTCCAGAACCTTCAGCAAAGTTTCCCGGCTGTGAACTTCCACCACAGCTTCAAGGTTATGTTCATAAGCAAGATCAAGCAGTTCCCCAAGCTTTTTCTGATTCAATATTTCTCCAATAAGTAAAATACAGTCCGCTCCCAGTATTAAACTTTCGTACACCTGTATTTCATCGAGAATAAAATCTTTGCGTAAAATAGGAAGGTCGCTGTGAGAGCTCACATCATTTAAAATCCTGGAACTACCTGCAAAAAATTTCTCATCTGTGAGCACTGAAATAGCTCCAGCTCCGCCATTTTCATATTTTTCTAGCTGATTTAAGGGTGAAAAATCCTCTGCAATCATTCCGGCGCTGGGAGAAGCTTGTTTAATTTCAGCAATCAGCGAAATTTCTTCTCTGCTTAATTCTTCTGACAGTGAGTTTTCCACAGATTTAAGCTGTTTTATCTCTTGCCATTTTTTCTCAACAATATTTTTTAAAGTCAAGATACCGCCTCCACTGACTCAAAGCTGTTGGTGTATTCCACAAAATTTCTCAGAACTCTAAGAGCTTCGCCACTTTCAATTAAAGCTGCCGCTTTTTCAACACCCTCGCGGAAATTTCTTGCTTCTCCAGCAACTCTAAAGGCTGCCCCGGCATTTAAAAGGAGCACATCACGTTTGGGGCCTGCTGTGTTTCCTGCTAAAACCGAAAGAATTATATTTTTGTTTCTTTCTGCATTACCACCTTTTAACTCTTCTACATTAGCTCTTTCCAGCCCCACTTTTTCCGGGGTTATGGACATATTTTCTATTCTGCCGTCTTTTCTTAAGAAAGCAATTTTATTTTTGCCGGAAAGAGAAAGCTCATCCAGCCCGGAAGCTCCATGTACTACCATAGCTCTTTTGACACCCAAATTTTTGAGGGCTGCTGCCATTGGTTTGACCAGCTCAGGCCCATATACTCCCAGCAGTTGATAATCGGCATCAGCAGGATTTGTGAGGGGCCCCAAAATATTAAATATAGTTCTCATCCCGAGGTCTTTCCGAGCCTTGACCGCATGTTTCATAGCTTTATGATAGGACGGAGCAAACAAAAAACAAAGGTTTACCTTCTGCAGACATTTTCCTGTTTGCTGCGGGGAAAGTTTTAAATTTACACCCAGAGCCTCGAGCACATCTGCACTGCCGCTCTGGCTGGAGACAGAGCGATTTCCATGTTTGGCCACAGTCAAACCTCCGGCAGCCAGGATAAAAGTAATTGCAGTTGATATATTGAAGGTATCACTCCCATCTCCTCCTGTACCACAGGTATCTATAACTTCACCACTGTAATCAACCGACAGAGCTTTTTTTCTCATAACTCTGGCGGCTCCTGTAATTTCTTCAATACATTCACCCTTGATTTTTAGAGCCACCAAAAAACCAGCCAGATTGCTGCTGCTTATCTCTCCTTCCATGACAGCATTCATTGCTTCTTCCATCTCTCGAACCTTCAAATCCCTGCCATTAATCACTTTTTCCAGATAATCCTTAAACATTTTCAACACCCCTTGCCATTTTAGTTTTGTTTTTAGCCTTTGCTGATGGTTCCATATTTTAGTTCTTACTCGATCTGCAAAAAGTTATTCAGTAAATCTCTGCCATGTTCGGTCAATATAGATTCAGGATGAAATTGCACTCCAAATACAGGTAAACTCCTATGAGAAACACACATAATTTCACCGTCTTCGGTTTGAGCCAGAACCTCCAATTCTTCAGGCAGTGAATCTCTATCGAGAGTCAATGAATGATAACGTGTGGCTGTAAAGGGAAAATCTATATCGGCAAATAACGGATGACCGGTGCTGCTGGAAAAATAAATACTGGAAGTTTTGCCGTGATAAACTCTCGGTGCCTTCACCACCTCTCCCCCAAATACTTCTCCTATACATTGATGGCCCAAACATACTCCTAAAAGCGGTATGTCTCCCTGGAAATGTTCAATTAGCCGGCAGGATATCCCGGCATCTTCTGGTCTGCCCGGTCCAGGAGAGATAACTATATGATCAGGAGCCATACTATCTATTTTTTCCAGATCGATTTTATCATTGCGCACAACTATCGGGCTGTCCAACTCTCCCAAATATTGCACCAGATTATAGGTGAATGAATCATAATTATCAATTACCAGAACCATGGGTAAATTCCTCCTCAACTAACTCAAGCGCTGCAAACAAAGCTTCTGCTTTGTCCATTATTTCCTGATATTCTTTTGCCGGCTCTGAATCAGCCACCATGCCAGCTCCAACCTGTGCCGTCAATATATTATTTTTCATAAAAAGTGTTCTGATAGTAATACATGTATCC
Organism: uncultured Halanaerobiaceae bacterium; assembly: GCA_964403065.1. Lineage (GTDB taxonomy): Bacteria > Bacillota > Halanaerobiia > Halanaerobiales > Halarsenatibacteraceae > Halarsenatibacter. The sequence goes on from CAYOFJ010000032.1 coordinate 8,365, forward strand.
ATATTGCCACTGAAATCTATATATCCCACCGCTCCGGCATAAGGACCTCGGGGTACTTTTTCCAGCTGATCTATCAGCTCGACTGCCCTTATCTTTGGAGCTCCACTCACAGTCCCGGCCGGAAAAACTGACGCCAGTACTTCTAGAACACTGATGTCTTGCTTTTTAATTCCTTCCACCTGGGAAGCCAGATGCATTACACTGGAATAAAGCTCTATCTCCATAAGTTCTGTTACTTTCACACTTCCGTATTCACTAACCTTGCCAATATCATTTCTGCCCAGATCCACCAGCATGGTATGTTCAGCCCTCTCTTTTTCGTCATTAATAAGCTCTTCCTGAAGTTCTTTATCTTCACTTACCTCCCGCCCCCGGGGTCTGGTACCTGCCAGAGGTCTGGATGTTATTTTTTTATCCTCCACCTTCACCAGCACTTCAGGCGAAGAGCCTATCATTTGTATGTCAGGGAAGTTCAGAAAAAACATATAGGGCGAAGGGTTGCTTACCCGCAGAGCCCGATAAACTAAAAAGGGAGCAATATCATCTGCTTCCAGCGAAAAACGTTGAGATAATACTATTTGGAAAGCTTCTCCTTCCCTGATATATTTTTGAGCATTTTTCACCATTTCTTCAAATTCAGCTTTTTCTGTATTAGACTTTTTTGTTTCCAGCGGGAGAGAACCCGAATATTTAACTGTATAATTGCTGCCAGAGCTTATTTTTTTATGAATACTGTCAATTTTAGATCGAGCCTCACGATATAATTTCTTTTTCCTATTTTCATCTTCAGATCCCTTAAAGTTTACATTGTAAATTATTTTGAGAGTATTATCCAGATGATCATATGCCAGCACCGTTTTGGCGAAAACCAGGACTGCCTGCGGCAGGTCGCTCTTTTGCAGTTCTTTCTCCCATTGGCCATGATAAATATCCTCCCAGCAGGAGATCATTTCATATCCAAAATAACCGACCAGCCCTCCTGAAAAAGGCGGCAGATCTTCAGGAGTATATGGTTTAATTTGAGCAAGGATATCTTCCAGGTAATCAGTAAAAACAGTCTCCTTTGATGTTTCTATCACTTCATCACAGCTGTCAGCAATGATAATACTCTCATTATTGTATTTAATGACTTTCTCCGGTTCCAACCCAACAAAAGAATATCTTCCCACATTCAGTTTTTTTCCTGTAGTTGCACTTTCAAGAAGAAAAGAATAATCCTCTTTATCTGTCAATTTCCTGTAGAGAGAAACCGGAGTTTCAGTGTCCGCAATAATTTCTTTGCATACCGGAATTAAATTGTAATCTTCTGCTAAATTCATAAACTCATTTTCTGTCAGCATAAATTACCTCCTTTAAAATATTAAAAACCCGGAGCCTGTTAAGCCCCGGGTTTAATAACAGTAAGACAGGTGAAATTTCAGGCAATTAAAATTTAAACAGCAGTTACCAACCAGACATAATAATTCCTATGTAGATGGAGACCACTCCTGCTTGAAACCTGAATATTTCACTTTTGCTTTATCTCATCTCAGCTAATCTCATACTATCAAACTGGTGTGCTTAACTCGGCTCATCTCAGTTATATTAAATTTTTTCTTTAAAAGTTTAAGCTTTTAAAGTATAATACAATAAATTTATAAAGATGTCAAATGTTAGCTGACTAATTTAAATCTAAAATTTAACCTTGCAAACGACACTGCAGCTGCTCTTAAATTTTTTTCCTTGATTTATTCAGTAGTTTCTGTTATACTTTGCTTTAACAATTTCATAAGGTAAATAGTGAAGAAAGGGACCTAGTAAGCCCTCTGTTTATTTAAATCTGAGCAGAAGAGCCGAATTTCACCCTGGAATTGCCGGCTGAAATGATTAGTAAGCTGGGCCGTAATCCGTCGTTATCCGGTGAGGAAGTGATTGCTTCTAACAAAAGAGAGTGGACCTATGTGTCTTTTAGGTTTAATCAGGTGGTACCGCGATTATAGTCGTCCTGATGAGGGGCGGCTTTTTTTAGTTGGTTAAAACTATAATTCTTTAGGGAGGAGTTAATATGTTGATTATGTTAAATGCAGATGAGCAGAGAGGAAAAAAGGAAGTTAAAGAAATTTTACCGCAGAATAATAGTGAGGAGATTAAATTTTCCCCGGACATAGAGATTATAATAGCCGAACTTAATAGAATGAAAGATGAGTATTCAGCGGATCTCAAGGATAGGTTGAAAGCAATTCCGGCAGTGGAAAATGTCATTACTATTTCTGAGCCCTATCAACTTACAGCCCGAAAATTAAAACCCCGGGGAACAGTTATAGATGTAGATGGTGTTAAAATAGGCGGTGAATCCCCCACAGTCATGGCCGGCCCCTGTTCTGTAGAAAATAAAGAGCAGCTTATAACTACAGCCAGAGCGGTAAGTCAGGCCGGAGCTGAAGTCCTGAGAGGGGGAGCCTATAAACCCCGCACTTCTCCTTATTCCTTTCAGGGGCTGGGAGAAAAAGGGCTGAAGCTGCTGGCCATGGCCAGAGAGGAAACAGATTTGAAAGTAATAACAGAGCTAATGGATATTGAGCATCGTGACCTGGTGGCCGAATATACAGATATTATTCAGATTGGCTCACGTAATATGAAAAATTATTCACTTCTAGAAGCTGTGGGGAAATTAGACAAGCCGGTAATGTTAAAGAGAGGCATGGCCTCACCTGTCAAAGATTGGCTGCTGGCGGCGGAATATATAATGTCTCAGGGCAATCACCGGGTAATTCTCTGTGAAAGAGGAATTAAAACTTTTGGCGAAGAAACCCGTTATACCATGGATTTAAGTTCAATCCCTCTGGTAAAAGAAAAAAGTCATTTACCGGTTATTGCAGACCCCAGCCATGGCACCGGCCGCTGGGAAATCGTTCTCCCCATGGCCAGAGCAGCTGTAGCCTGTGGTGCTGATGGCCTGCTGGTAGAAGTTCATCCTCACCCCAAACAGGCATTATCCGATGGAGAACAGTCTTTAAAACCGAAAAAATTTAACCGCTTAATGCAGGAGCTCAGACAGCTTGAAAAACTAGGAGTTGTGGATGATCTCCTGCAGGAAGCTTCTTCATTTTAATAACACTTCCTGCCAAAAAACCTTTTAAGCGCCAATAAATTCCGATCTTCAAACGTGCGAAATGTGCGGAGTTACCAGAGCATAATCATTGGACCTACCAAGCACTTAAACTTATAAATCCGAAATTTATTTTGCCAGGCTAAAATCATCCGAGCCAGCAAACAGGACTAATTTTGTAAAAAGGAGGGAGTATCATGAGCGAGAAATTAAAAATCACTTCCACTTTCGATCACGGAAGTAATATCCTTGAGTTGTATACAGATGATGGACAGAATATTTCTCCACCTCTGAAGATCAACAATATTGATAGCAGAACAGAAAGTATAGCTATAATAGTAGACGATCCCGATGCTCCCGGGGTAACCTTCACTCACTGGTTAATTTGGGATATACCTGCAGCAACCGAGAAGATACCCGAGGGTATTCCTGCCACGAGAACAGTAAAAACTTTAGATGGTGCCTGTCAGGGTAAAAATGATTTTGGCAGCCTGGGATACAGGGGGCCTGCTCCTCCGAGCGGCACTCATACCTATAGATTTAAAGTATATACACTCGATAAAGAGCTGGATTTAATGCCCGGCACCGAAAAAGATACGATGCTGCAAGAAATTAGAGGACATATTCTTCAGGAAGGTGTGCTCAAAGGTAAATACAGCCGCCAGTAAAATTAATTTGATGATTCTCGTTTACTTCACCACAATTACGGAAATTGGGCTGTACCTGGTCACTTTTTCTGCCGTACTACCCAGCAAGAATCTTTTTACTGCCCCTCTGCCTCTATCTGCTACCACCACAAAATCATAATCGCCTTTTTCAGCAGTTTCACAGATTATATCTGAAGGAACACCTGTTTCAACTACTTTTTCCAGATTATTAACTTTACCTTCCAGTTCCTCACTACATGCCCCCAGCATCTCTCGGGCCTCATCCTTCATCTCTTCTCTGCGAGAGTAAATTTCTCGGGCAAATTGTTCTGAATAGGTCGTAGGAACGGCTTTTTCTATAACGGTTAATACAGTTACTTCAATTTCCATTTCATCGGCCAGCTCAAGAACTTTACCCACAGCTTTATTGCAGCCTTCTGAACCATCAACAGCCAGCAATATTTTTTGCATTATTGTCCCCCTTTAAAATTTAAATATTATGCAAATTTTTCGCTTATTATTAATTTTCAAGATAACCAGGGTAAAAACCTCTTTATCACAGCAAAGTTCAGCATTTCAAACCCCTTATTGTTATCTTTTAAAAAAGCCTGGTGAATGATTTGTACTTTAATCTTAGCATTTAATTTATTTTATAACTGTGATATAAATCACTTTATTGTTTTTTATTTCAAAATTGTGATATATGTCATAGAAATAACAACGATGAAAGGATAAGCTAAATGTGAAGATATTACTGGCCTAGATGCTGCAGAAGAAATGCTAAATACGGCCCGAAACAAAAAGTCAGAGTTTGAAT
>CAYOFJ010000033.1:0-12852 GCA_964403065.1 uncultured Halanaerobiaceae bacterium
ATTGTTTGATAAATATTTTTCACCACAAGATTTTGCCAGCTTAAATAAAGAAAAATTGGAAGATGAAATTCATTCTATAGGACTATATCGCAATAAAAGCAAATATATTATTGAAGCAAGTCAGAAAATAATTGATGATTATTCTGGAGAAGTTCCAGCTGATTTTGATGAACTTCTTACGTTGCCTGGAGTAGGGAGAAAAACTGCCAGTGTGGTAACTTATGCCGCTTTTTCTCTTCCTGCATTTCCTGTTGATACTCATGTTTTTAGAGTTTCCAATAGACTGGGTTTGGCGGATAGTGATAATCGTGATGAAGTAGAATTTCAGTTGAGAGAAGTAATTCCTAAAGATGAATGGGGAGATATGCATCACAGACTTATTTTTCACGGCCGAGAAGTCTGTCAGGCTCGTAATCCGCGCTGTTATGAATGTTCATTACGGAATTACTGTCAATATTTTCAACAAAAAGAGGAGGAATAAATTTGAATCTTTCTAATAATGAACTTAATGGTTTTAAAAGTTTTCAGGTAGGTCAGGCGCTCCAGGGAAGTATAGAACGTGGGGAAGATTTATTAGAAAGTTTAGAAGAAATTATTATCAAAGCAGAAATTGAAGCAGGTTTTGTGCAAGTTTTGGGAGCAGTTAAGAAAGCAAGAATGGGTTATTTTAATCAAAGTTCGATGGAATATGAAATACATGAGTTTAATAAACCTATGGAAATTTTGCATTGTATGGGAAATATTTCTCTTTCTCAGGAAGAAAAGCCTACTTTGCATGCTCATATAGTCTTGGGGGATAATGGAGGCAATGCTTTTGGTGGTCATTTAGAAAAAGGAACTGAAGTATTTGTAGCTGAAACAATAATACAGGAGTATCATGGAAAACCACAGCAAAGAAAAAAGGATCCAGAATCGGGTTTAACACTCTGGAGATAAATATTTATTAAGGAGGATGAGAGTCAGATGCTGGAATTTAACTACAAAATAACAATTATTTTCCTGGCAGTTACAATAATATTAATTTTCCCCCCTGAAACAATCTATTCTCTGGAAAGGGCAGCAGAATTATATAATCAAGGGGAATATCAGGAGGCTATTTCATATTTAGATCAGTTGGATTTAAAAGAATATGAAGAGCTTGAAAAGTGGGAAAAGTACCGGCATCTGGCTTTTCTTTATAAAGAAATAGGTAATATAGATAAATATGCCGAATTTCTTCGCAAAAGTTATGATAGTTCTTCTGAAAACAATAAAATTAAATTAGAAATGGCTATAGCTTATTATCAGGCTGGTTTTTATGAAAAAGCTTCTGTTATATTTGATGAACTTGTTTTTGATATAGAAGATAATGATGATTTGCTTATTTCTGATTTAATGAGGCTGTATTTTTATCAAGGTAAAAATGCTTTTGCCCTAGAAAAGTTTAATAAGGCTCGTTATAGTTGGGAAAAGGGGTTATCTCTGGAGGAACACGCTCAGTTTTATATTGAACTAGGTAATTTAAACTTTGAATTAAATAAACATGAAAAAGCATTTGATTATTATAAATTAGCTCTTGAGACAGATAGTTCTTTAAGTTATTTGTATCCAAAAATTGCAAAAACTGCAGAAAAATCAGGGGAATTGCAGAAGGCTCTTAATCTTTGGCAGCGCAGTTTGGAAACCGGTATTCATAAAGATAAAGCACAAGAAAATTTAGATAGATTAGAGGAATTAATCTCAGAACCAGAAGAGGTCTTGGAACCTGAAGAAAAGGTTTTGCCAGAAATAGAATCAGAGGTTACCTGGAAGCCTGAATGGAAAGAAGTTCTGGAATTAGAAGGGTATAATGATTCTCCCCGGATAAAAGTAAAAACTGGCACCAGCAGAAATGAATTACAATTTAAATTTGATTCTGCTTTTATTATTTCCACTGAAGAAGGTAATGTGATATCCAGAGGAGAGCCATATGAAACCTGGAGAATAACTATTCGGGGAAATAAATTTGAATTGAGGTCGAATTCAGAAGAGGATTTTACAATATCTATTCCTGCAGAGACAGAACTAATTCTGCAAAGTTCTAATAATAGTTCTTCTTTTATGCTGCAGAATGTAAAGTATGGAATGGATTATTTTTGGGCCGGCAGAGAAGACAGGCAATATAGGGGAGATTTGATCATTCGTCCCCGGGAAGAGCGCAGTGAATTTATTACAATGAACAGGGTTTATCTTGAAGAATATCTTTTATCGGTTGTTCCTTCTGAAATGCCTTCTGGATGGCCGGTTCAGGCTTTAAAGACCCAGGCTCTAGCGGCACGGAGTTTTGCTTATTATAATTTAGGCCGACGTCATTTAAATGATCCCTATGATTTTTGTGATACTGTGCATTGTGCTGTTTATTCTGGCATAAACTCTGAAACAGAAATTACAAATCAAGCAGTTATAGAAACAATGGGGGAAGTGGGTTTATATAATGATGAGGTTATTGAAGCAGTTTTTAGTAGCAATAGTGGGGGGCATACAGAGGCCGCCAGCGAAGTTTGGGGGGGAGGAGCGGCCTATCTAAAAGGCACAGATCTACAGTTGGAATCAAACTACAATTTTCCCTTATTGCCGGGAGAAATGCAGGATTGGATTACTGAAAGAGTTAACACTTATTCAGGACCAGGCACATATTCTTATAACCCTGCTTATCGTTGGGTTCGTCGTTTGGATGCAAATTTTTTGCAGGAAAACTTTGAATTAAATAATATTAAAGACATAGTGGTTAAAGAAAGGACAGAAAATGGTTTTGTTAAATCAATCAAGATTAAAGGTACAGAAAATACTATAGAACTTAATGGAGATAATATAAGAAGTGCTTTAGGCGGATTGAGAAGCAATAAATTTATTATTCATAAAAAATATTCCCCTGAAGGAAAAATTAAAAATGTAAGTTTTTATGGAGCGGGCTGGGGCCATGGAGTCGGTATGGACCAAACAGCTGCTGCTCATATGGCAGAAGAAGGGAAGAATTATAGTGATATTTTCAAGCAATTTTATCAAGGAATAAAAATAGAAAAAATATATTAAAGTGAGGTTTATTATATGAAAATAAAGTTTTTGGGAACTGGTACTTCTCATGGTGTACCGGTACCAGGTTGTGATTGTGAAGCCTGTACTTCATCTGACCCTAGAAATAAGAGATTTCGTTCTTCTTTATATGTAGAATTTGAGGATAAAAGTTGTCTTATAGATACCCCCCCTGAACATAGATTACAAATGATAAAATGGGGAGCCCCAAAACCAGATATTATTTTTTTTACTCATGGACATGCAGATCATATTATGGGTTTTGATGATATTAGATCCTTGAATTGGAGGAAAAATGGCAAGATAACCTGTTATTGTAATCAAGAAACAGAAGAGAGAATAAGAGAGGCATTTTCTTATATATTTCAACAGCAGGGTACTAAAGGTGGCGGTTTGCCTCAAGCTGAAATTAATAATATTAGTAATCTACCGGCTGACTGGGAAGATTTTGTAACACCATTGCCTGTAAAGCATGGTGAAATGAATGTTCTTGGATATAAATTTGGATCTGCAGCTTATCTTACCGATGTTAGCGAAATTCCCCCAAAAACAAGGAATATGCTGACAAATATAGAAATATTAATCTTAGGAGTTCTAAGAAAAAGAAGCCATCCCACTCATTTTTCTCTTAAAGAAGGTATAGAAATAGTTAATCAGTTAGGGGCTTCACAAAATTATTTTGTACATATGTCACACGACCTGGAGTATCAATCTATTAATAAAGAACTTCCTGAACATATTGACTTAGCTTTTGATGGTTTAACCTTAGAGTTTTAGTGCAATATTTTATTTAAGATTATAATTTAAAACAAACAGGAAAGTGAAATCAATAATGAATATTGTACTTGTTAACCCTCAAATTCCACAAAATACAGGAAATATAGCTCGGACATGTGCTGTAACAGAAAGCACTCTTCATCTAATAAAACCACTGGGATTTACTTTAGAAGATAAATATCTTAAAAGAGCCGGTCTGGATTATTGGGATCAGCTAGATATCAATGTTCATGAATCCCTAAGAGATTTTTTACATAATTATCCCCGGGATAAAATGTTTTTGTTTACAACAAAAGCTGAAACATGTTATCATGAGATAAAATATAAGGGTGATGAATATTTAATTTTTGGAGAAGAATCTGATGGATTATCAGATGATTTTATTAGAGAAAATTTTTATAGGAGTTTAAGAATACCAATGTTGGATTGGGCCAGATCATTGAATCTAGCTAATTCTGTGGCGGTTGTATTATATGAAGCCTATAGACAATTGGACTTTCCAGGTTTTAAACGTCGTGGTGATTTTTTAAAAGAATTTTGAGCATAATTCAAGGGAACTAAGGTGGAGGAAATAATTTATGATAAATAAAGATCTACTGCAGAGAATGAGTGAAATACCTGCAGTTTCAGGATATGAAAAGGATATGTATTCGGTGCTTGAAGATGAATTTTCTTCTCTTGTTGATGATATTTATACGGATGAAATGGGTAATTTTATAGCTGTTAAAAAAGGAAAAGATAATGGTATACGCGTAATGATTGCTGCTCATATTGATGAGATAGGTTTAATGGTAAAAAAAATAGATGAAGACGGTTTTATTAAAATTTCAGCTGTGGGAGGTATTGATCCTCGCACATTACCAGCCCAAAAAGTTTGTGTGCATGGAGCCAGGAAAATACCGGGTGTAATTGGAGCTATGCCACCTCATCTTTTGAGTAAAAAAAAGAAAGAAAAAGCTCATGAATTAGATGATTTATATGTAGATACAGGTTATGAAAAAGAAAAAGTAGAAGAATTGGTAAATGTAGGTGATGTAATCACTGTAAAACGAAAATTTTATGAATTGAAAAATAATCATGTTAGTGGCAAAGCTCTGGACGATAGAGCTGGAGTATTAATGATGTATGAATGTGCCAGGGAACTTAATAATGTTTCTCATAAAGCTGATATTTACTTTGTGGCCACAAGTCAGGAAGAAATCGGTGTTAAAGGAGGTTTGACTTCGGCTTTTAATCTTGAGCCTCAAATTGGGATTGCTATTGATGTAACTCATGGCTTAATGCCGGGTGTAGATAAAAGCAAAGCAGTAGAGATGGATGAAGGTCCAGTTATATCCTTTGGCCCACATGTACACCCTGATCTTTATGATTTATTTAAAAATACTGCTGAAAATAGAAGTATTCCTCACCAAATTCAGCCTTCTCCTTCGCCATTTGGAACAGATGCGGCAGGTATACAGGTGGTTAGATCCGGGGTTGCAACTGCTCTCATTAGTATTCCTCAGCGTTACATGCACACTTCTGTAGAAACTATTTCTCTGGAAAATATAAAACACGGTGCTATATTATTGTCCCAGTGTTTAAGCTCTATTGATGATGAATTTGTGGAGGGTTTAAAATGTTATTAGAACGTTTAAGTGAAGTATCCGGAGTGTCTGGTAAAGAAAATGAGGTAAGAGATATTATTAAAGAATATATAGTAGATAATATTGAGGAAATGAAAACTGATATAATGGGAAATTTAATTGCAGCAAAGGGGCTGGATAAACAAGGACCTGTAACAATGCTGGCGGCTCATATGGATGAAGTTGGACTCATGATAACAAATATTGAAGAAAATGGTCTCCTTAAATTTATGACTGTAGGTGGGTTGGATAAGAGAATACTTGTCTCCAAGGTAGTCAAAATCGGTCCTGATAATTTAACTGGAGTTATAGGTGCTAAACCAATTCATCTTCAGGAAAAAGTGGAAAGAAATAAGCCCATTGATATTGACAATCTTTTTATTGATATTGGAGTAACTTCTCGACAGGAAGCGAAAAATTTTGTTGAGCCCGGTGATGTAGCTGTATTTGAAACTAAGTTTAATCGTCTAGAAAATAATAAAGTTATAGGGAAAGCTTTTGATGATAGGGTTGGTTGTTCACTGCTGGCAGAATTGACAGGGGAGGAGGTCACTGTTCCTACATATTTTGTATTTACTGTACAGGAAGAAGTAGGTTTAAGAGGCGCCAGACAGGCGGCTTATAATATAGATCCGGATAGAGCTATTGTAATCGAGGGTACTACAGCGGCTGATGTACCTAACAATGAGGAATATAGATATTCTACCACTATAGGAAAGGGACCCGCTTTGACAATTAGAGATAGAAGTATGGTCAGTAATCGAGATCTGTTGCAGAAATTAATTGATAAAGCGGAAAACAACGATATAGATTATCAATTTAGACGTACTACGAAAGGTGGTAATGATGCTGGTGTTATTCACCTTACCAGAGAAGGTATTCCTTCGGCTGTTATATCACTACCCTGCAGATATATTCATTCTCCGCTAGCCATGATGAGTTTAGCAGATTATAAACAAACAGAAGATTTAGTAAAAAAATTTTTGTGTGAATGATTTAGAAGGGAAGATTAAATATGATTGAAATATTAAAAAAATTAACCGGGAGTTTTGGACCGGCAGGAGATGAAAACTTTATCAAAGAGCTAATAAAAACTGAAATTAAAAGCTCCTGTGAAAAATTACGAGAAGATAAAATGGGCAATTTAATCGCTTATAAAAATGGCGAAGAATCAGAGCTTAAAGTAATGCTGGCGGCTCATTTAGATGAAATTGGAATTATGATTACTCACATAAATGAGGAAGGATTTTTACGATTTACTCCCATTGGTGGAGTGAAGAAAGAAATTATACCTCATGAAAATTTTATTTTTGCCAATGGAATAGTGGGAACTGTTGGAGTGGAAGAAACCAATTCTAATGATGAAAAAATTAAATTTGAAGATATGTATCTTGACATTGGAGCAGAGAGCAGAGAAAAAGCAGAGGAATTGGTTTCTATTGGTGATGCTGCAGTTTTCTCCCCAAATTTTGTTGACGCTGGTGGAAGAATAATAGCTAAAGGTTTAGATGATAGAGCTGGGTGCACAGCTTTAGTAGAATTATTAAAAAGAATAGATAAAGTTCCTCATGATTTATATTGTGTATTTACTTCACAGGAAGAAGTGGGATGTCGAGGTGCTAAAACAGCAGCTTATGATATTAATCCTGATATAGCTTTAGCTGTAGATGTAACTGCTACAGGAGATACTCCTGAATCTAAAGCTAGAGAAGTTGCTCTGGGTGAGGGAACAGCAATTAAAGTTATGGACAAAGGAAGCATAACACACCCGGAGATTAAAAATCTTTTGCAGGAACTTTCTGAGGAAAACAACATAAATTATCAATTCGAAGTTTTAGAATATGGGGCTACTGATGCCCATTCAATGCAATTAACCAGGGGAGGTGTCCCTAGCGGCACTGTTTCTATTCCCTGTCGTTATATTCATTCTTCCAGTGAGATGATAGACATAGATGATTTGGAAAAAACAGTCAATTTACTACAGGGTTTCATCAAATCAAATAAATTAAAAGAAATATAATTAAGAATCATTTTATTGGCAGGAGGTATAATAAAACATGTCCAGTTACAAGAAATTAAAGAATCATTCTTTAATCATCGTTATCACTGTACTTCTAGTTTTTACATTTAGTTTTTCAGGTTATGCTGTATCCTTAGAAATAGGAGATATAGGTCCCAGAGTTGAAGAATTACAGAGTACACTAAGATTAATAGGAAAAGATATTGAACCAGACGGTGTATTTGGGTCAGATACTGAAACAGCAATAGAAGCTTTTCAGAAAGACAATGATTTAACAGTAGATGGAATTTATGGAAGCAAAACAAGAGAAGCTATTTCAGCTAAACTTGTTGATAGATTAGATACCACAAGTTATGAAGTCAAACCGGGTGATACACTTTCTTATATTGCGGAAAAACAGGAAACCAGTTTAGAAAAAATTATGATATTAAATGAATTGAGTAATGTGAAAATTAACCCCGGCGATAAACTGGAAGTGCCTGAGCCCGGTCAGTTAGATGAAGTTTCTGTTGGGAGAGGTGGCGAAAGTGCAAGAGTGCCTGAAGTAGAAGAGACTAATTTGCAATCATCACCAAGAGAAACTAAAAACACAAAAACAGAAGAAACTTTTACATATACTGTTAGAAGAGGTGATACATTAGCTCAGATATCCAGTAATTTTGATGTTGATATAAACATTTTAAGGAAAATAAATAATTTGACAGATAATACTATTTATGCTGGGCAAGAAATAGAAATTCCCGGTGATGATCGTAACTATGAAGTTGAAGAAATAGGAAAAATTAATTTCATGTGGCCAACAACTGGCCGTATTACTTCTGGTTATGGCCAGAGACAGCACCCAGTTACAGGGGAAAATGATTTTCACACTGGTATAGATATCGCAGTTTCTTATGGCACTCCAATAAAAGCCTCTGCGAATGGAACTGTAGTGTATGCTGGCTGGAAGTCGGGTTATGGACATACTGTAAAAATAGATCATGGTGGAGCAATTGAAACGCTATATGCTCATAATTCTAGAATTATTGTAAATGAGGGAGATCATATAAATAAAGGCGAGACTATAGCTTACTCAGGTAATAGCGGAACAAGTACAGGACCTCACCTGCATTTTGAGATCTTAAAAAACAGCAACCATGTTAATCCTTTGCAGTATTTGCCATAAATTTTTGAATTATAGTCAGATGATTGTTCAATTTTAAAAGAGATATTTCCTAAAAATAGAGGAGAATATATGTCATGATTGCTAATTTCAAATATATAAAAGGTCCCGTATATTCTCGGCGGTTGGGTAAATCGCTGGGAATAGATTTGCTTTCAAAAAATATTTGCAGTGAAGATTGTATTTATTGTGAATGTGGAAGTACAGAAATTTTGACACTGACCCGAAAAGAATATGTGCCAACTGTGAAAGTTATTGAAGAGCTTCAACAAAAACTAAAATCTAAACCACAGTGTAAATATATTACTTTTTCGGGGCGAGGAGAACCAACGCTTCATAGTGAAATTGGTGTAATTATTAATTTTCTAGCGGAGAATTACCCAGAATATAATATTGCAGTTTTAACAAATAGTACATTACTTCATAGAAACTCTGTACAAAAAGAATTACGTAATGCTGACCTGATAGTGCCTTCGCTTGATGCCAGCACTAAAAAAACTTTCAATAAAATTTGTCGTCCTGTAAAGGAAGTGGAATTTTCCGATTTAAAACAGGGGATAATTGATTTCAGTATAAATTTTTCAGGAGAAATTTTTTTAGAAATTTTACTTTTGACAAATTATAATGATAGCAGAGAGGAGATTGAGGGTTTTAAAAAATTAATAAAAAAAATAGACCCTGATAGAGTGGATTTGAATTCTCTGGATCGGCCCCCAGTAGAGAAAGATCAAGTTAAAAAGATTTCCAGGGAAATAATGGAGAAAGTAAGAAAAGAGTTGCCGGGGAAAGTAAAAATTTGGAGGTGAAAAATTTTGAGTTGGGGCTGGATTGTGTTTTTAATTTTTGTTTTCTTTTTTTTGATAATACCAATTATTAAAAATAAAATAATACAATACAAAAGAGTTAAGAAAATGCAAAATATAGAAGAGGAACAGAATAGTAGAGTAATCACTCTTATTCATAGACAGGAAATTTTAAGTTTGATTGGTATTCCGTTTACCAGATTTATAAATATAGAGGATTCAGAAGAAGTTTTAAGAGCAATTAGGAGAACTCCTGATGAAAAGCCTATAGATTTTATTTTACACACTCCAGGAGGTCTTGTATTGGCTGCAGAACAGATAGCTCTGGCTGTTTACAGACATCCAGCTCGGGTAAGAGTAATAGTCCCCCATTATGCTATGTCTGGTGGTACATTAATTGCACTCGCCGCAGATAAAATAATTATGGACCAAAATGCTGTGCTGGGACCTGTAGATCCTCAAATCAGTGGATATCCTGCTGCATCTATACAAAATGTCATAGAAATGAAAAACATAGATGAAATTGATGATGAAACATTAATTAAAGGAGATATTGCTAGAAAGGCTACAATACAACTGGAAAATTTCATAAAAAAAATACTAAAAAATAAATTTGAACCGGAAGAAATAGAAAAAATAATTTTAAATTTATCTCGTGGTAAATTCACCCATGATTTTCCGTTAACCTGTGAAGTTTTACAGGAGTTAAATATTGATCATCATACAGATTTGCCGGAAGATATATATGAATTAATGGAACTTTATCCGCAGCCAAGTAAGGGAAGACCTTCTGTTTACTATGTTAGCTGATATAAAATTCCAATAATTTAATTTCAGATAGCTGGTAATTTTGAATTTAAATATCAGGATATTTATCTATTGCATCGCGTTTTTGTTCAGGATCAGTATGTGTGTAAATTTGGGTTGAAGATATATCTGAATGTCCCAGTAAATCTTTAAGTACATTTAAATCTTTTGTTTCCTGATATAGGGTAGTAGCAAAAGTATGACGTAATTTGTGTGGAGTGATTTTATCTGCATTTCTAATTCCTGCTTTTTTAGCATATTTTTTCACTGTATGTTGTACAGTTCTTACACTTATTCTGTTGCCATGTCCTGAAATAAATAAAGCTTTTTCAGCATCATTATCTTTTTTATTAATTTTTTTTCGTTCTGGCAAATAATCTAGTATCGCTTGAACTACATCTTGATGTAATGGTACATATCTTTCTTTATTGCCTTTACCAAAAAATTTAATAGCTTCATCATCAAAGTCAATATTTTCTAAGTCTAAATTTACCAATTCAGAAACTCTTAACCCAGCATAAAGAAAAACTTTTATTATGGCTAAATCTCTGTTTTTATGTCTGGAATCAGATTTTTTGATAGTTCGTAAATATTTTCTGGCCTGGTTCATTTTCATGTAAATTGGTTCTGCTCTGGTTTCTGTTTTGCTACTCTCAATGTTTTCGGTGGGATTATTTTCAATATACGAATTTAATTGAAGAAATTTAAAAAATGATCTTAAAGAAAATAGTTTTCTATTACGAGTTACTGGTGAATTATCTTTTTCTATAATGATATCGCCTAGAAATTCAACAATTTCATGTCTATTAATTTTTTTGACCGGGAATTTTTCTGGATAATTATAGTTGTCCTGTAAGTATTCATATAATAATTTAAGATCATTAACATACTCTTTTACAGTAAGACCAGAGTAACTTTTTTCCACCAATAGATGTCTTCTGAACTTGTATATTGCATCTTTAAAGGTTATATTTTTCATGGTGTAAATTATACCCCCTGCATAAAAGCTAGATTTTACGTAATATTGTTAACTTGTTTATTATATTACTGAAAGGCACTAATATTCCTGCTTTATAAATAAATTTTTTGGAGGTGAAAATAATGAGTCAAAACTCAGAAGATGAAGAATGTGTATATAAAGTTAAAAATAGGGCCCAAGTAGAGCTTCTTACTGACCCGCTTGGTATACCGATTCTAGTGGCTATGGAAAGAGATCATTGGATCACTGCTTATGAATTAGCTGAGGAACTGGGAGAAAAAGAAGACTTAATATACAATTATTTACAAAATATGTATAAAACAGATATGCTTTTAAAAAAAGAAGAGAACAATAAAGAAAAATTTTGTAAAAAAGCAACATTTTATTCTGTAGGAAAAATGTTTTCTGACCTTCCAGAAACGATTGATGATCATTGGATATTTGGGATAATTCAGCATTTAAAGGGAGATTTTAAAGATATGTTGGAGTTGCTTCAAGAATCTAAAAGTTTAACGGAAGGTTTTGAGAATTCGGGCTATCCCGGGGATAAGTCATTAGATTTTTTGATTAGAAAATTACATTTAGACAAAGAACAGATAGATGATTTTAATCAAGAATTGAGAAACTTAATAAATAAATACAACAATAAAGATACTAAAAGTAAAGAAGTTTATGATATTACTATTTTCAGAAAACCATATTTACCTTCCATGATTAATGAATCTAAAACAGATTAATATTAACTTTTGCTGATTCTTTAATCAAAATTAATAATTTCAGGAGGGTTAATTAATATGTCAAACGCCGAGCTTGTGCTATTTTATATGCCAACTTGTCCCTTTTGCCAAAAAGTAGTTGATTTTATCGAAGATAATAATATTGAAGGAATAGAATTCAAAGACACCTCTGAAAATTTGGGGGCAAAAGATGAGCTCATTGATGTAGGAGGCAAAGACCAGGTTCCCTGTTTGTTTATAGATGGTAAACCACTTTATGAATCAGATGAAATTATAGCCTGGTTAAAAGAAAACAAAGTTGGTTAAACTATAATTTTTCTAAGTTAAGATAAAATATAGTTTTTATCCTTGATAATTCGACGACTTTGTGTTATTGTATATTATAGCAAAATAAGAAAAATACTTAGGAGGAATGTGTTTAATGATTTACACTGGTAAAGTTAAGTGGTTTGATACGAAGAAAGGTTTTGGCTTTATTGAACGTGAAGGTGAAGAAGAAGATGTCTTTGTTCATTTTTCAGCTATTCAAGAAGAAGGTTTCAAAAATCTCGAAGATGGTCAAGAAGTTGAGTTCGAGATAGTTGAAACTGATCGAGGCCCACAGGCCGAGAATGTCGTTAAGGTTTAATCACCCAATAACGACTACCTGCCCCGGTTTTACGGCCGGGGCTTTTCGTATTTTTTAAGAAAATTAAATGATTTAAAAGCTTCAAATCATGATCTATTGTTTAAACTCTGTTCGTTGATTTTTCGGAAATTATGATCTCCGTATTAGTATTGGATTGGAAATTATTATTTCCAAAAATTGTTTTGAATAGTACTAACAGCATTTAGATTAAAAGTTTTTCAATGCTGGAGGGGAAGGTGATAAGAGTGAATAAAATATCCTAT
>CAYOFJ010000034.1:0-1063 GCA_964403065.1 uncultured Halanaerobiaceae bacterium
ATTTGGGCTGCCAGTCAGTGGCTGCATGATACTCAGGCCGATGTAGCCCAGGCCATGAACCTGGAAAAAGATCAGATTAGGATAAAACAGCCTGAAATTGGCGGTGCTTTTGGTAAAAAGGAAGATGTTTCTGTGCATATACATCTGGCTCTGGCTGTACGGGAGCTTCAACAGCCGGTACAATTGCTCTATAATCGGGAAGAGTCATTTGTGGCCCAGTCCAAACGACATGCAATGTACATCAAACACAAAACTGGCGTAACCGAGGACGGTGAATTAACTGCCTGGGAGACGGAATTATATGGAGATACAGGTGCTTATGCTTCCAGTGGACCGGCAGTTGTTCATAAAAGCCTTTATCACTGTACAGGTCCTTATGAGGTTCCTAATGTTAAAGGAGACTCTCACACTTTATATACCAATAATCCCTATGGTGGAGCCATGCGGGGTTTTGGAGCAACCCAGATGGGATATGCTTATGAGAACCATATGGATCGCATAGCCCGGAAATTAGATATAGATCCGGTTGAATTGAGGCATAAAAATGCTTATCGGCAGGGTTCCACAACTCCCAATGGACAGCAGCTAAACCAGAGCGTAAATACTGTTGAAACTATCGAAGGAGCCTGTGAACTGGCCGGAGGAGATATCACTGACTCTCCCGGTTTGCCAGAACTGAAGCAGGAAGATTTAACGGGAGCTGCTATTTCTAACAGAGAAGGCAATGAAAATATTGCTTATGGCCGGGGAATTGCTACCATCATGTTTGGTTTTGGTTACGGTGAAGGCTTCCCCGATCATTCTATCGCGGAAATCGAGCTTACTGACCGAGAAACAATACTGGTCAGGAATTCTGCTGCTGATGTGGGGCAGGGTATTAAAACAGTTATTACTCAGATAGTTTCCGAAGTTCTTAAAATAGATCCCGAATATATTGAAATAACTTCCGGAGATACCCATACCACTCAGAACCCTGGTTCAACTTCCGCTACCAGACAAACTTATTTTACCGGCAATGCAGTCAAAGAAGCCGCTGAAGATTTACTGGGAAGTATATATCATT
>CAYOFJ010000034.1:1073-12705 GCA_964403065.1 uncultured Halanaerobiaceae bacterium
CACCAATCATCCAGAGATGGGAGTTAAAGATGGTCTGGTATATTCACATGTAGATTCGGATGATGAAATGAGTATCTGGGAGCTTAAGGAAAAACTTTCCCAGCAGGATATTGAGTTAAAGGGGCGAGGCACTTTCTTCCCTAAAACTTATAAACCCGATGAAAAAACCGGGCAGTCTGAGAAAGTTTATGTTGAATACACTTTCCACAGTCAGATAGCAGATGTTGCGGTAGATTTAAATACCGGTATTGTGACAGTAGAGAAAATTTACAGTGGTCTGGATGTTGGCAGGGCAATTAACCCCCAGGGTGTGGAAGGACAGATAGAAGGTGGTACAGCCCAGGGAATAGGAATGGCCCTGACGGAAGAAGTGGTCGTGAAAAATGGCATAATTCAGAATCCTGATTTAAGCCGCTATCTGGTTCCTACTGCAGTTGATTGTCCGGAAATAGAATCTGTGTTAATAGAGGATGAAGCGGCAGATGGACCGTTTGGAGCTAAAGGAGTTGGTGAACCTACTACGATTGCTGCTGCTCCGGCGATAAATAACGCTGTTTATGATGCAATTGGAATTAGATTTACAGAATTACCATTAAAACCCGAAAGAATTAAAGCTGAACTGGAAAAACAAAAATAAGGAGTGTCTATTAATATGGCAGATTTAAGTCTGGAAGTTTTGGGAATGGAAATGGAGAATCCCGTAATGCCCGCTGCAGGTCCGCCGGTCAAAGACGCAGAAGCGGCCCGCAAAGCATATGAAGGTGGAGCGGGAGCTCTGGTAACTAAAACTATATCCGTAGAAGCAGCCGATGTTCCCCGGCCCAATATGGCTTCTATTCGTGGCGGTTTTCTCAATGCAGAATTGTGGTCGGAAATGGGGCCTGAACAATGGCTGGAAAATGAATATCCTAAAATAGCTGAACTGGATTTGCCGGTTATAGCTGGTATTGGATATTCATCGGAAGAGATAAGAGATCTTGCGGCTCGAGTAGAAGAATATGCAGAAGCTGTTGAGCTTTCCACTCATTATCTGGGGGATGACCCTACACCAGTGGAAGAAAGTGTGAAAGCAGCCAAAGAAGCCTGTGATATTCCAGTGATTGTAAAACTAAGCCCCCAAATTGATATTCCCCTGTTTGCTCGGGCGGCGGAAGAAGCAGGAGCAGATGGGTTGGCTTTAATTAATTCTCTTGGTCCCACACTTGATTTTGAGGTAGAAGACGGCCGCCCTCTGCTGGGAAGTGAAAATGGTTATGGCTGGATGTCCGGCCAGGCAATCTTTCCGGTTGCTTTGAGAGCAGTTTATCAGGCTGTTACCAGCGTTGATATACCAGTTATGGGAGTAGGCGGTATTCAGCGCGGTATTGATGCTGTTAAGATGTTGATGGTTGGAGCTGAAGCCGTACAAGTATGTACCGCTCCCATTCTGCAGGGACCAAACTTTTACGGTAATCTGGTAGAAGAAATTGAAAAGTTTATGGAAGACAATGATTATGAGAATCTGGAAGAGTTAAGAGGCATGGCTCTGGATAAACTTCCCGACAAAGACCAGATGGAAACTGTTCCACCTAAAGTGACAGAGGCTAACTGTACGGCCTGTGAGCTCTGCATTCACAGCTGTGTTTACGATGCTATAGAGCTCAATGAAGCGGGAGATTATGTAATAATAGATAAAGATAAATGTGCAGGATGTGGTTTATGTCTTACAAGATGCAATTTTGATGCTTTACATCTTCCGGAGCAGGTGCAATAACAGTGCACAGGTCATTATTACCACAGGCGAGAGGTGATGAAAAAGCGGATTTGGTTCTGAAAAATGCCAGGATTCTGGATGTTTTTCAGGAGGAAGTCCGCAGTGATGATTTAGCCATAGCTGATGGCATTATACTTGGTTGGGGAGATTATGCCGGCCACCAGGAGATAGACCTGGCCGGCGCTTATCTCACTCCTGCTTTTATAGATCCACATCTGCACGTGGAAAGTTCTCAGGTGGCAGCAGCCAACTTAGCACGGGAAATTATACCCCGTGGGGTAACTACTATAGTAGCTGACCCGCATGAGATAGCTAATGTAGCAGGGATTGAAGGCATAAAATATCTGCTTTCTGCTGGCCGTAAACTTCCCTGGAATTTTTACCTCATGCTTCCTTCCTGTGTTCCTGCCACTGACTGGGAGGAGGCAGGGGCTGAACTTGACGCTGAAAGTTTGCAGAAACTTATGCAGGAAGAAAATATTTTTGGCCTGGGAGAAGTGATGGACTTCCCCGGGGTCATACAGGGGGAGGAGAAACTCTGGTCCAAACTGGAATTGGCCAGTGATTCTTTCATCGATGGTCATGCCCCGGAAGTTACGGGTGAGGAGCTTAATGCTTATTTGCTGGGGGGCATCAAAGCTGACCATGAATGTACAACTGCAGAGGAAGCCCGGGAAAAAGTGGCACGCGGCATGTATATTATGATTCGAGAAGGTTCTGTAACTAAAGATTTAGAAGAACTGCTGCCCGTGGTTAAAGAGGGCAATGTGAGCCGTTTCATGTTTGCCACTGATGATCGGCAGCCAGAGGATATTCTTAATCAGGGACATCTTGACTATGCAGTAAAACTGGCCATTTCGCAGGGGATGAAGCCGGAGAGAGCCTACCGTATGGCCACTTTAAATCCTGCTCAGGCTCTGGGTTTAGATGAGCTTGGTGCAATATCACCCGGTAAGCGGGCTGATTTGCTGGTTCTTTCTGATTTAGAATCAGTGGATCCCACCTATGTGATAAAAGATGGAGAGATTTTAGTAAGAAATAATAAAGTCCGGGAATCATTTACTGCATCTCTGGATGCTGTTACTAAAAAAGATAAAGAAATTAATTCTAAAATAAAAGAGCGGATTTTTAATTCTGTTAGTTGTGGAGAAATAGAAGAATCCGATTTTGTTATTCCAGAGGGGCAAAAGTTTAGGGTGATGGAATTAAAGGAAGATCAAGTTTTAACGGGTTCTACACATCTAAAAGTAAAGGAAAATGAATCTTTTTCGAGAAAGATAAAGAAAGAGAATATTTCACGATTGGCTGCTGTGGAAAGGCATAAAGCCACCGGTAAAGTAGGTCTGGGGCTGGTAAAGGGGTTTAATATGAAAGAAGGCGCTCTAGCTACCAGCATAAGTCATGATTCTCATAATATAATGGTTCTGGGACAAAATATTAATGATATGAAAACAGCTGTCGAAGAATTAATTTCCAGTCAGGGAGGCATGGTGGCTGTCAATAATGGACAATTAATCGCCGGTCTGTCTCTTTCTATAGCAGGCTTAATGTCCAATGATTCCCTGAAAACAGCGGCTAAAAAACTGCGAAAACTTCGCAAAGCTGCCGAAAATCTGGGAATAGATCATCCTGAACCTTTCATGCAGCTATCTTTTTTATCCCTGCCTGTTATACCCGACCTTAAATTAACTGTAAATGGTCTTTTTGATGTGAGAAAATTTGAACTGGTTCCACTTGTAGTTAAATAATAATTTTTGGGGGTGAGATATGAATAATTTGTTTGGGTGGATTTCTTATTTAACATAATTTATCTGGCAGGATTTTGTTTATAGTCTTAAAATTACAATATTCTCGGAAATATCTGGTTTAAATTTCGCTTATTACTGTAATTTTAAATTTCATTTACCTTTAATTTCTAAGGAGGTCTGAAATATGCAAAATAATCAGGACTCAATGGGTGATGGCGGTTTTTTAGATGGGTTATTTAATCTGAGTGAGAATAATACCGATGTAAAAACTGAATTTATAGCCGGTTTAACTACATTCATGACAATGGGTTATATTATTTTTGTTAACCCTGATATTCTTACCTCGGCCGGAATGCCTTTTGAAGGTGTTTTTATTGCCACCATAGCCGGTATCATTCTCGGTACCCTGGCCATGGCCATTTTAACCAACTATCCTTTTGCTCTTGCTTCCGGCATGGGTTTAAATGCCTTTTTTGCCTATTCAGTTGTAATAGGTATGGGCGTTCCCTGGGAGGTTGCTTTAGGAATTATATTTCTGGAAGGTATTTTGTTTATTATTCTGTCGGTCTCCAATGTCAGGAAGAAGCTGGTTAATGGTATTCCCATGAGCTTAAAAATAGGTATATCTTCTGGTATCGGTTTATTTATTGCTTTTATAGGTTTTCAAAATGCTGGATATGTGGTATTGGATGAGGCTACTCTGGTAACTTTTGGAGATTTTGTTTCAGGACCGGCACTGGTGGCGACTGTGGGTTTATTAATTGCAGGAGTTCTCTACGCCCGGCGGATTAAAGGGGCTTTGCTTTTCGGTATTATCGGTGCTACTATTTTTGGATTTATTCCCGGAGTGACTACAGCTCCCGACGCTATAGTGCAGATGCCCAGCATGGGAGACTGGAATCAGGTATTGTTCCAGCTTGATCTTTCCGCAGTATTTGATGCTGGTCTTATAGCTGTAATTCTTTCCTTCCTATTTGTAGACCTATTTGATACTGCTGGTACTCTGGTGGGTTTATCCACCCAGGCTGGTTATCTGGATGAAGATGGTAATTTGCCACAGGCCAATAGAGCACTGCTGGCTGATGCTATAGGTACCACAGGTGGCGCACTTTTTGGTACTTCCACAGTTACCACCTATATTGAATCTGCTTCAGGAATTGAGGAAGGTGGACGCACAGGTCTTACGGGTGTTTTTGTAGCCCTTTTATTCTTCCTGTCACTGTTCTTTATGCCTATAGTAGGTATGGTGCCTTCTGCAGCAACAGCTCCGGCTTTAATGATAGTAGGTGTTATGATGGCTTCTAATGTTACAGATCTCGATTGGGAAGACTATACCGAGGTTATTCCCGCTTTTCTGACCATGGTAACCATGCCTTTTGCTTACTCTATTTCCCATGGTATAGCTGTGGGATTTGTAATTTATCCCCTTATGAAGCTCTTCACAGGACGAAAAGATGAAACCAGTATTCTAACCTGGGTATTATTCATCATATTTGTCCTTTACTTCTTATTCCTCAATTAAAAATAAGAGAATGGATATTTTACAATTAAACAAATAAATAAACAGGCCTTCAAATTAATCGGGGTGGGTGTGTTCCGCCCCGATTATTTGTATAAGGAAGTAAAATTGGTTCTTATCCAAAACAGGTGGTAAATATTATGAAGATAAATTAAAACCAGATTAATCGACTGTTTTGGAGAAGTTCCGTAAAATTTAAAATAAAAAAAGGTTTTAAATCTACTTTCTAGAAATTAATTTGATAGTCCCTGTTTATCTTGTTTTTTGCAGGAGGTTCGAGAATGGAAGTATACACACTTGTAGGTCCCAGTGGCAGTGGAAAAAGTCATAGAGCTCGGGTGGTTGCTTATGAACATAATATTCCTTTGATTCTTGACGATGGTCTTCTTATTGCAAATGGAAAAATTATAGCCGGCAGTTCTGCCAAAAAAGAATCAAGTAAATTGGCCGCTATAAAAAGAGCTGTAATGGTATATGAAGATCATCGTGAGGAAATAAAGGAAACATTGAAAAATTATCCCGGTGATAAAATATTAGTTCTGGGCACTTCTCAATCCATGGTGGAAAAAATTGTGGGAAGACTTGAACTGGGAGGAATTGATCACAGGCTTGATATTACTGAGGTTGCCAGCGAAGAAGAAATAGAAAATGCTAAAAAAATGCGTAAAAGAGAGGGAACTCATGTAATACCAGTTCCCACTATAGAGGTAAGAAAAAGATTTCTCGGTTATTTTATAGATTCTTTAAAAGTATTATTTAGCAGTGAAAGCGAGGGGATGAGTAAAGAGAGTTCTGTAGTTAGAGCTCGCTTTACTTATTTTGGCAATCTTATTGTGTATAATAGTGTTATAGCTGAGGTGATTTATTATCTTTCCGATGGCTTCAGCGGTATTAAAAAAGTTGACAACTTAACAATATCCAAAAAAGAAAAAGGACTTTTCCTGGAAATTTATTTGACTGCTAAATATGGTTTTGTTTTACCAGATTATCTGGATGATTATCGCTGGATTTTGGCCAACCAACTGGAAGATTTTACAGGTATACCTGTGTGTGAAGTCAATCTGAATATAGTTGATATGGAGGTTGATTAGCGTGATAAATGCCATAGTTCTAGCGGCCGGGGAAGGAAGCAGGATGGGGGAACTGAAGCAGCTTTTGCCCTGGAAAGATAGGACAATTCTGGAAACAGTTATTCTTAACTTAGATAGTTCCCGGCTTGATGGGGAGATTAGAGTTGTAGTGGGATCTGAAGCAGAGCGCATAAAAAAAGTTTTGCGAAAAAATGAAAAGATTTCACCAGTGGTTTTGGAAAATCCTGATTATCAACGGGGAATGTTCAGCAGTGTAATGAGAGGAATTAAGAACCTGCCGCAAGAAACTGAAGGACTCTTATTTATGCTGGCTGATCAACCTTTAGTAACTAGCGATATTTACAATAAACTTATTGGGGAGTTTAAGGAACGCAATTCTCTTATATTAGCCCCCAGCTATCAGGATAGACGCGGTCATCCTCTTCTGTTATCAGAGCAAATGCTGCCCGAGGTTCATAAATTAGCCGAAGGTGGCCAACCTGAAGGCGGGCTGCGCAGTTTGCTTCGTCAGAATAGTGAACTAATTGATTATGTGGAAGTGGATGATAAATCCGTGGTGATTGATTTAGATTATAAGAAAGATTATTATAAATATCATCCTGATAAAACTCAGGAGGAAGAAATGTGAATATAAAGCTTAATTATAAGCTCTGGTTGGAAAAAGAAAAGAAGGTTTTTGGCCCCGGTCCTGCCACTATTTTGGAGTTTATAGAGCGTTATGGTTCCCTGCACAGAGCAGCCAGTGAGATGGATATGTCATACAGCCAGGCCTGGAATCTTATCAATGCTTTGGAAGAACGGCTGGGATTTTCACTGGTCGAAAGTCAGACCGGGGGTAAAGATGGAGGAGGATCGGATCTGACCGCTCAGGGCAAAAAATTGCTGAAAAATTTTCGCGAATTTGAAGAAAAAGCTGATGAAAATCTCTCCAGGCTGGCTCAGGAATATTTTGCCCCGGAATTTTGGCAGGATTTACAAAATAGTTAGACAAGCAGTCGACTTAACTTATTGGAAGCTATAAAACTCTGTTCAAGGGAAATTTTACCTGTGTTTAGGTTTATTTTTCGGCCCAAAAATAGTGTTTCCATTGCGATAGATCATCCCTGAGCTTACGCTCAGCCCGGCAGCTCCTGAGCCGGGGCACGATTTTTGGCCAGAGGTCTAACCCGTTTAGCAGCCGATATGGAGAAAAACCAAAAAATTTTATTTTCGTTATATTTTTATAAATATAGCGCAAAATTGAGGGGAATGTAGTAAATTTATGTTCACAGCTGAAAAGATGGTTCCCGAGCTGAGAAAATTATGGTCATTAAAACGTGGGGAGGTAACAGCCGTTATTGGAGCCGGGGGAAAAACCAGCACAATTAATCTTCTGTCCCGAGAATTCAGATTTTCCGGGGTAATATATACAACTACTACCGCGGTTTTGCTGCCCGATAATATTCCGCACAGAATTGAAATTGTCGAAAGTGCGCAGGATCTATTAACTGCCGTGAAAAAATATAAATATAGTATACAAACAAAAATTTCTGTTGCTGAAGTTCTGGTGGTGGGGAGGAAGTTAACCCCGGCACGTCCTGGCTCTGACCGATCGAATAAACTTCTGGGCCTGGAAGCAGACTGGTTAAATTCTCTGGAGCAGAATATTTCAGGAGTTAAGGTTCTGGTGGAAGCTGATGGTGCTGCCTCTCACCGAATAAAAGCACCGGCAGAGCATGAGCCAGTCATACCGGAAATTACTGATAATTTAATTGTAATTCAAGGAGCTTCAGCCCTGGGCAGGAAACTCAATTCTCCTCATTGTTTTCGAACAAATTATGTTAAAAATAATATGCCGGAAAATGAAATAAAAAATGTTAATTTAAAACTCTATCAGCTGCTTTTTACCGGTTTTCCGGGATATGGAGATTTTGTCTCTGAATTTGCCCCTACCAGACTGGTTCTCACCCAGTGTGAAAGGCAACTTTTTCAGTTATGTCGACGCCTGGATTGGGAGCTAAGGAAAAACTCCACCTGTGAGTTCGAGGGGTTTACCGCTCTGAATTATAACGAGGTTTTGGAAATAGTATATCACAATGATGGCTGCTGAGAACTAAGCTTCCTGGCTTCCCATAATAAGTATTATGAAGAGAGACTAAAACCAGATTCAAACAATTGTTTTGAAAAAGTTCCAAATTTTATATATCAAGGAGGATAAACATGGACATAAACTCTACAAAGATATTAATTAAAGGGGGCGGGGATTTAGCCAGTGGAGCTGCCTATAGATTATTTAAGGCGGGGTTCCCACTTTTAATTGTAGAAAAAGAGAAGCCGCTTACTGTGCGCAGAAAGGTTGCCTTTGCCAGTGTCGTTTATGAAGGCGAAGTTGAAATTGAAGGTGTTACTGCAAAATATGTAGATAAGTTTAGCAGGGCTCAAAAATTGCAGGACAGGGGTATAATACCCGTGACAACCATTAAGGATTATAAGCAGCATTTTCAAGAATATGAAAACAGAGTATTCATAGATGGACGTATGCTAAAAAGGCGCCCTGATGATACAAATCGTGATCAGGCTTTTCTGGTGATAGGGTTAGGTCCGGGATTTACTGCCGGACAAAATGTAGATGCAGTAATTGAAACCTGCCGTGGACATTTTTTAGGCAGAGCAATTTATAATGGTGCTCCCCAACCTTATACAGGCAAACCTGGTAAAATCAAAGGGGTAAGGGAAAAAAGAGTTATACACGCTCCAATTTCCGGAAAGTTTAATTCTGATCAGAAAATAGGAAATATTGTTGAGCAGGGTGAGGAAATTGGCAGAATAAATAAAACTGTTTTACACTCTAAAGTCAGCGGTGTTATTCGCGGGCTGATAAAACCGGGGATTGCAGTTAATAAAGGAACAAAACTGGCTGATATAGATCCTCGCGGTCAGAAGAGTTATGTCAACTTTATTTCTGATAAAGCTTTAGCTGTAGGTGGTGGAGTACTGGAGGCAATTTTAAATAAATTTTAGGGAGGTTATAAAGTGGATATTGAATTTTTAGAGATAATTGAAAAATATTTAAAGCAGGAGACTGAAGCCCATCTGGCTGCAGTTGTGTCTGAGCGAACGCCCAGTTCTAATTTGAAGATGGGTGATAAAATTTTGATTACAGATGAGGAGATTTATTTTAACTGCGAAGTTAGTGATAAATTTGAGACTGAGCTGAAAGATCAAATCACCAGCGCCATCGAAAAAAATAGTCAGGGTTTATTGAGTTTGCGTATTTCGGGTGAAGAAGTAGAATTTTATCTGAAATCACTGCAGGCTCGTCCGACTCTTTATATTTTTGGAGCCGGTCATGTTTCCTCACCTCTGGCTCGGATTGCCAATATGGCCGGTTTTGAAGTGCGGGTAATTGATGATAGAGAAGATCTTATAACCGAAGAAAGATTTCCCGCCCGGACAAAATTTTATAAACAACCGTATAAGGAGTTCTTACAGGATTTTTCTACAAAACCACAGGATTATATAGTTATAGTCACACCGGGACATAAGCATGATTATGAAGTGATAAAAAATGTTATTGAGCAGGAATGGCGATATTTGGGGATGATAGGTAGTACCCATAAGGTCAATTTAATTTTTGCAGAACTGAAAGAAGATACTGGTGTAGAAGAAAGCAGGCTGCGGCAGGTTGATGCTCCTATTGGAATTGATATAGGCAGTGAAACTCCAGAAGAAATTGCTATATCTATAGCAGCTGCTTTGATCTCGGCCAGGAGGTGTAAAAATTGAATCTGGAAGTTATTCAGGAACTTCTTAAAATGAAAAAACAGAAAAATGAAGAGGGAGAAAATAATTATGCAGCACTGGCTACAGTTATTAAATCCTCCGGTTCTGCCCCCAGAGAAGATGGGGCCAGCATGCTGATAAAACAATCCGGTGAGATTGTAGATACTATTGGCGGGGGAACAGTAGAAAAACAGGTTATAGAGAAAGCTCAAAGTTTAATGGGAGATGAAGAAAAAGTTCTCCGCTGTGAATTTGATCTTACCAATCAGGAAGTGGCTCAAGAAGGTGGTGTTTGTGGCGGAGAAGTAGAGGTTTTGCTGGAAATTATCAAAACAGAGGAAAGGAGCAGAAAAAGATGAAGGAATTAAGAGTAGAAGAGGCCGTGGGTGAAGTTTTGGCCCACGATATTACTGAAATAAAGCCGGGAGTTAGAAAAGGTCCTGCTTTTAAAAAAGGACATATAATTAAAGAAGAAGATATTCCTAAATTGCTTGATCTGGGCAAACAGCATATATATATTATGGAGAATTCTGAGGATAAACTGCATGAAAATCAGGGAGCTAAAAGGCTGGCTGATTTAGCCAGAGGTCCGGGTATAACTGGAACAGAACCTTCAGAAGGAAAAATTAATTTGCTGGCAGAAAGAACCGGGCTGCTCAAAGTGGATAAAGAACGATTAAAATTTTTAAACATGGAGCCGGGAATAATTATGGCTGTTCGTCAGAATAACACTCCGGTGGAAAAAGGGGATAAATTGGCAGGTACTAGAGTGATACCCCTTTTGATAGAAGAACAAAAAATTGTGCAAGCGGAAAATAAAGTTGGGGCTGAACCTCTTTTGCAGATAAAGGCTTATGAAGAATTGAGGGCAGCAGTTATAACCACTGGCAGTGAAGTTTATCAGGGAAGAATAGAGGATCAATTTACAGAAGTTATAGAAGAAAAAATTGAAGCTATTGATGGTGAAGTGATTCAAAAAGAGATAAAACCTGATGATAAAGAAATTATTGAAAACTCTATTGTGGAGGCTTTGCAGGGTGAAAGTAATCTGGTGATTTGCACCGGTGGAATGTCGGTAGACCCTGATGATGTGACCAAAGATGCAATAGAAGATCAGGCTGATGAAGTTGTTACTTATGGGGCGCCGGTATTGCCGGGAGCTATGTTTATGCTGGCTTATGCAGGTGATGTACCTATTATCGGATTGCCCGCCTGTGCTATGTTTTCCGACATTACAGTTTTTGATTTGATGCTTGTAAGACTGGCGGCTGGAGAAAAAATTTCAGCCGAGGAGATCGCTGCTGCCGGACATGGGGGTTTATGTCTTGGCTGTGATAATTGTAGATATCCGGACTGCAGTTTTGGTAAGGTTTAAACTTCTTCTTCTAAATTATAAATAAAGCTTAATATTTCTGCAATGGCCCGATAGAGCTGGGGAGGAATTTCCTGCCCTATATCCATTTTAACCAGAACTTTTACGATATCTTTATCACTGTGAATAGGTATTTCCTCTTCTTGAGCTTTTTCAATTATTTTTTGGGCAATTTCTCCCCGTCCCCGGGCTAAAATTTTAGGTGCATTATCTTTTTCAATATCATAGCCAAGAGCTGCTGCCATTTTACTATCCAGATCATCAGTATCGGATTTTTCCTCATTTTGTCCTTGCTGGTAAGAGTTATAACCTTTCATTTTAACACCTCGTTAAAATCTCAGGCTTTGAAATCCACATGCTGATATTTATCCAGCAGACTGGAAATAT
>CAYOFJ010000035.1:0-12678 GCA_964403065.1 uncultured Halanaerobiaceae bacterium
GTGAAGCTGTATATCCTGCACATGAGTTGCTGGATGATTATGGTTATGATGTGGACTGGGATGATTTTTTAGCTCCTTTCCGCGTGGAGGGTGAGTTGAAGGGACTTCCCTTTAATAACTCAGTTCCTATTCTTTATTACAATAAAGATGCCTTCGAAGAGGCTGGCTTAGATCCTGAACAGCCCCCTGAAACTTATGAAGATGTGGAAGAAATGGGCGAACAGCTGCTGGAAAGCGGGGCAGTTGATTATGCTATGACAGTTGGCTGGCCTTCCTGGCTGCTGGTAGAAAATGCTCATACCTGGCATGGGCAGCCTTTTGCGGATAATGCTGGTGGTTTTGAAGGGCATGCCACTGAACTGTATATAAACAGAGAATTTGGTGTCAATATGTTCGAAATATTTGTAGACTGGCATGAGCGCGATTTATTGACATATGAAGGTCGCGCCGGAGACCCCAATCCTTCTTTCCTGACTGGAGAAACTGCTATTATTCAAACTTCAACTGGTTACCTTTCTGGGTTTGAAGAATCTGCTGATTTTGAACTGGGCACTGGTTTTCTGCCGCATAATGATGACTATCCCCAGGGCAATGCCTGG
Organism: uncultured Halanaerobiaceae bacterium; assembly: GCA_964403065.1. GTDB lineage: Bacteria > Bacillota > Halanaerobiia > Halanaerobiales > Halarsenatibacteraceae > Halarsenatibacter. The sequence continues at coordinate 600 of CAYOFJ010000035.1, forward strand.
CTGGGAGGAGGTCGCATCTGGTCACTGCGCGGTCATGAAGATGAAAAATATGAAGCTATAGCAGAATTTAAAAATTATGTTACTCAGCCTGAACAACAGGCAGAGTGGCATAAAAGGACAGGCTATTTGCCGGTTACAGAATCTGCCGCTGAGCTTTTAGAGGAAGAAGGCTGGTTTGATGAAAACCCCAATCATGCCACTGCTTTAGAACAGGTGATGGTTGACATAGAAGCTGATACTTTACAGGGTATAAGATTGGGCGAATATCTTTCCATTAGGGAAACAATTCTGGACAACATGGAAGCAATTTTTGCCGGTCGCAAGAGTATTGAGGAAGGTCTTGATGATGCGGTAGAATCAGGCAACGATATTTTGCAAAGGTATCTGGAACAACTTGATTAAACAGCCGATAAAACGAGGTTTATAAATGATAAATTAAAAGTCATTATGGGAGGAGGAAACTCCTCCCGGTTTTTCTTTGTAACAAAAAGGGGAGATGTAAATGGAGCAATTTAAATTTAAAAACAGCAAACTGCCCTATCTGCTGGTTTTACCCCAGATGATAATTGTGGGAGTTTTTGTACTTTATCCCACTTTTGATTCTATCAGAAAAAGCTTTTATACCCAATCATTATTTGGAGAAAGAGTAAATTTTGTGGGGCTGGAAAATTATATTAGACTACTTACATCCAGTGATTATCTGCAGACAATTTACGTAACCTTGATTTTTTCTGCTGGAGTAACATTAATAGGACTAATTTTAGGTCTGGCACTTAGTCTGCTGGTAAATCAAAAAATTGGGGGCATTGCTTTTTACCGCAGTTCTTTTATCTGGCTTTATGCTTTGTCACCAGCGGTAGCCGGTACAATCTGGATGTTTTTAATGCATCCTTCTTATGGAATTGTTAATAGAATGCTGCCCATAAATTTTAACTGGCTGCTCAGTGGTCGGCATGCTCTAATTTTAGTTATTGTAGCTGCTGCCTGGAGAATGCTGGGCTATAATGTAGCCTTCTTTTTGGCCGGCCTGCAGGGCATTCCTGACTCATTATTGGAGGCTTCTTCTCTGGATGGGGCAGGCCCCATACAAAGATTTACAAAAGTAATTTTTCCGCTTTTATCTCCTACTACTTTTTTTCTATTAACCATGAATTTAGTTTATTCTTTTTACAGAACTTTTGGTATTATTCATACTGTTACTAAAGGTGGACCCTACGGCTCTACCCGTATCATGGTTTATAATGTTTATAGAGATGGTTTTCTTAATATGAGACCAGGGCTGGCCTCTGCCCAATCTGTCCTGCTGTTTGTAGTTGTTATAGTGTTGATACTTCTGCAGTTCCGTTATATTGAAGGGAGGGTTCATTATGGATGATCAAAACTCCCAACAATTATTTGGCAGGGATAATTTGCTCAAATTATTAAACCATTTAATATTAATCGCTATCATTTTGCTTCTGGCTTTTCCGGTATATTACACTTTTGTTGTAAGCACCCTGGAAATGGGAGAGGTTTTTAGACTCCCCCCCCGAATTATACCGGGCACTCAACTGATAGAAAATTACAGCCAGGCCTGGCAGAATGCAAATCTGGGAAGACTGCTTTTCAACAGTACAATTTTTTCTCTGCTGGTGGCTGGAGGAAAAATCGGTATATCTATATTAACCGCTTTTGCCCTGGTGTATTTTGATTTTAAGGGCAAGAGTTTGGTGTTTTTTCTGACGCTCGTGACATTGATGATGCCGGTCCCCATCAGAGTGGTTTCCACCTACGATATAATCAGCTCTTTTGGCTGGCTCAATAGTTTTCGGGGGCTGGTAATTCCCATGATGTATTCTGCTACCGGCACCTTTTTATTTCGGCAGACATTTAAACAGATTCCCCGAGAACTTGTGGAAGCTACCATAGTTGATGGCGGTGGACCGCTGAGATTTTTGTGGAGTGTGCTGCTGCCACTTTCTAAAACAAATCTTGCTGCTCTGTTTGTAATACTTTTTATCTGGTCCTGGAATCGTTATCTGTGGCCGCTGGTAATTTCCACCGACCCCAACATGCATGTAATTCAGCTGGGAATAGAGGCTGTCATACCGGCGGGAGGAGATGCCCTGCCCCGCTGGAATCAGATAATGCCAGTGGTAATATTTGCTATGCTGCCGCCAATGGCGGTTATATTGGGGCTGCAAAAACAATTCGTTAAAGGCTTAATAGAACCGGAAAAATAATAATTATTGAGGAGATTTTATTGTAATGACTTTTGATCTGCATCAGCTTAATAATTATAGCGGATTTATATTTGATCTGGATGGAGTTTTATGGGCGGGAAAAGAGCCGATTACAGGTGCGGCTGCATTTATTAATGAACTGTCTGCTGCGGAGTATAAAGTCAGATTCGTTTCCAATACCTCCAGTCGCTCACTGCAGGAAACCATGCATAAGTCTGAGCAGTTTGGATATGAGATTTCTAGTGATCAGGTAATAGTGGCCAGTCGGGTATGTGCCAGACAGGTGGCCGCTGAAATTGATGGTGGAAGTTGTGTATATTTGGTGGGAACTGAAGGTCTGGAACAGGAGCTGGAAGCTGCCGGATTGCAGGTTATTAAAGACGGAAAAAGCAATTTAGCTGATTGTGCGTATGTAGTTTGTGGTTTTGATGATGAATTTAATTATGATAAAATGTCCAATGCTCTGGCTGCTTTTATGAGAGGAGCTGGTTTTGCCGCAGTTAATCTTGATGCCACTGCCCCTATGTCAGGAGGGAAAAAGAAGCCGGCGGGTGGAGCCATCTCTGCTTCCCTGGAAGTTCTGGCAGCTCGCCCACCTGATATTATGCCGGGAAAACCAGAACCTGACCTGCTGGAAAGGGCAGCTGCTTCGGCTGGATTAGATCCTGAGGAATGTGTAATGATAGGAGATACTCCCGAGGCGGATATAGCTGCTGCTAAAAACGCCGGGATGCTGTCCGGATTAGTTTTGACCGGCAATGTTGATAAGTCTATGCTGGAAGAAATTCCCTCGGAGCAGTATCCTGATTTTGTAATAGAGGCCATTTCGGAACTAGCAAAATATCTTTTAGAATAAATCTTTGTTTTTAATTACTGCTCAGAATTGTGGGCCTGTGTTTCTCCGGTTCAGTATGTTCCGGGCTGAGCGTAAGCTCATGTATGAGCTTTTGCGAAGGAAGCGCTGTTTTTTGGCCGAAGACTAAACCTAAATTTAGAAAAAATTTCATGTGAACTAAGCTTTCTAGTTCCATAATTAATTTTTCCAGGAGGATATGGTATTAAATGAATACTAAAATATTGTATCATCGAGGAGATCTGATAGCTCCAGAAAATTCGCTGGCTGCTTTTAAAAAAGCCAGTGCAGGAGAAGCAGAAGGGGTAGAGCTTGATGTACAGTTCACTCAGGATGGTGTCCCGGTTGTAATTCATGACCTTTCCGTTGATAGAACCACCACAGGTTCGGGTAGAGTGAGTGAATTAACTCTGGCTGAGCTGCAGGAATTTGATATTAGCTCAGAGGAGTATTCTGGCCAGTCAGTTCCGACCCTGCGCAGTGTACTGCAGGTTTTGTCTGAAATGGAAATTATCAATCTGGAGCTCAAATTTTTTTCTAAAAATATTAGTGATAATAACAGCTGGCTGCGGGATTTAATAACTCTTGTAAGTGAGCTGGGACTTATGGACAGGGTTTTATTTTCCAGCTATAATCATTATTGTATTAAGAAGATTGCTGAACTGGCCCCGGAAGCCAGAACCGGAGTAATTTATAGAGCTGCTCTTTTTGAACCCTGGAAATATGCTGAAAAATTGGGGGCAGAAGCTATACATCCCTATTATATGTCCATTACCTCTCAACTTGTAAATAAAGCTCACGAACATGCTCTGAAAGTTGTCACTTACGGCACAGATGATATTGCAGAGATAGAAAATTTGCTTTCCTTGGGAGTAGATATGATCATAACTGAATCAGTGGAAGCGGCGTTGAAAGTTAGAAAAAATATTTGCTGAAAGGGTATCAGGGGAAATTATTGGTTTTTAGAAAATTTATCATCTGAAAAATAGTGGTCAGAAGAGTGCCTGGAGCAGCTGAAGTTGAGAATTTTTGCGAACAGGAGGAATATAATGCGGCACCTAAAAAATTATTTTGCCGAACATCCGGTCATTGCCGGCGTAAGAAATAAAACTGAACTGCAGCAGGCGGTGAAAAGCGATGTTATTATGCTGTTTATTCTTAATGCGGATATTTTCAACGTTGAGGAAATTTCCCGGCTGGCCAGGGAAAATGATAAATTAATTCTTATACATCTAGACTTAATGGAAGGGTTGGCCGGAGATGAAAAAGCTGTGGAGTATCTGGCCGAAAATGAATTATGTGATGGAGTGGTCTCTACCAAAAGCAGATTGATCCAGGCGGCCGATAGGTATGATTTAATGGCTGTTCAGCGTTTATTTTTACTGGATTCCGCTGCTATTAAAAGCGGCAAAAAGTTAATTAAGAACAACAATCCTGACGCCATAGAAATTTTGCCGGGAGTTGCTGCTCCTTACTTCATAGAAAATGTTGAAAGCAGCTGTCCTGTTATTGGCGGAGGTTTGATCAGGACCAGAGAAGAGATCGAAGAATTGGTGGAAAAAGGATTGTTTGCGGTGTCTACGAGCCAGCAGGAACTGTGGCAGCAGGGGTAATGTTATTTATTTGGTTACATAAAATCTTAGACTGTGTAATCCTGTTGTAAGCCTGATTAGAAGAAGACATAATTGCTGCAGTAATACTTTGCAATTATATCATTTTAATGTTAAAATACTTGAAAGAGCGTTTGTTTAAATCGCTACATAAATATGATTACTTTTAAATCTCTCCCTGTGTAATCTTCGTTTGACCCTTCTCTCTGTATTTTGATAGCTGTTTTCTGTTTGATATCTGTAAAAAATAATTTCTGCAGTAATTATATTTGGGAAGATCGACAGGAGGTATATTTATGGCAGATTCAGAAGCTGCTAATAAGGAAAATTTACTGGATAAAATTAAAAGTGAAAAATTCACGGCTTTCTTTTTTTGTTTGCCGGCGCTGATACCTTTAACTGTATTCTGGATTTTTCCCATGGTTTTTGCATTTTATTTAAGTTTAACCAACTGGGATCTCATGATGCCAGTTTATGATATCGTGGGTTTTGAAAATTACGGCAGATTATTTTCGGATCCCCAGTTTTATAAAACCCTGTGGAATACTCTTTATTTTACAGCTGGTAGTGTTATACCTGCAGTTTTGGGCGGCCTGATTTTAGCCATTATTTTAAAAAGTAAAGTTATAGGGCGTACGCTGCATCGGACTTTGCTGTTTTCTCCCTGGGTTACGCCTCTGGTAGCTATGGCTATAGTGTTTTCCTGGGTATTTGATCCGGGAACCGGGTTGATAAATTACATACTGCAGCTGGTTAATTTACCGGCTTTACCCTGGTATGCGAGTTCGGATTGGGCTATGCCTGTAGTTATTGCTGTAAGTGTCTGGAGAACTCTGGGCTGGTCTATGGTTTTTTATATAGTTGCTCTGGACAGAATACCGGATACAATATATGAACAGGCAGAAATAGATGGGGTGAATTTCTGGACCAGATTCCGACATATAACTCTTCCCCTGGTATCACCTACGACTCTGTTTTTGTCAGTTGTGCTGACTATTCAGGCTTTGCGTGCTTTTGATCAAATCGACATAATCACTCAGGGCGGACCGGCAGGAGCCACAAGAACTCTTTTATATCATTACTATCAGTCGGCTTTTGAACGCTTTAATGCCGGAGAAGCTGCCTCTATCGGTATTGTAATTTTGTTGATATCCGGGGCATTTGCTCTTTTTCAGTTTATTCTATCTAAAAAATTTGTTCATTATCAATAAAGCAGGCAGGAGGAAGTATTTATGGCTGAAGTGGATAAAAATAGTGCTGGAGATATGAAAGGAAAAAAAGTTAATAAGCGCAGTCGATTCCGGGCTAAAGTTAGACGGATAGCAGCCAAATTATCTGCAAACATGTTTATGGTTTTTATGAGTGGTATAATAATATTTCCTTTTTTCTGGATGTTTATGAGCGCTCTTAAAACTCAGGAGGAAATTGCCTCATATCCACCTACATTTATGCCCGAAGTTCCCCAGTGGGGTAACTTTCTGGAAACCTGGCAGTCTGCTCCTTTTGATGTATATATTTTCAATAGTTTTTTTACAGCTTCTGCCATTGTTGCTTTACATATAATTACCACCGCATTATTTGCTTATGCCATAACTCAACTTGACTTCAGGTTAAGAAAACCTCTTTTTATCATAGTTATGGCTACCTATATGCTGCCGGTTCCCGTGACTTATGTCCCCAGTTATATTGTTTTGTCCTGGGTTGGCTGGCTGGATACCTATCAGGGGATTATTTTTTCTAATTCCGTCAGCGTGTTTGCTATTTTTCTTGCACGCCAGCAATTTTTACAGGTTCCCAATGAGCTTGTGGACGCGGCCAAAGTTGATGGGGCAAGCCACTGGACTATACTGTGGAAGGTTTTTTTCCCGCTGACCAAACCTATATTTATTACTTTTGGTCTGATAAATTTCGTATTGATGTATAATAACTATTTATGGCCGCTGTTGATCATAAGAAGTGAAAATTTATATCTAATCACCATTGGATTGCGCCAGTTTTTCATAGAACAGGGGGCTTATGGTGTTAACTGGCCTTTAATTATGGCAGCAAGTACTATAGCTGTACTGCCACTTTTGCTCCTGTTTTTTATTACCCAGAAATGGTTTATCAAGGGAGTTGGCGATACCGGAGTGAAGGGATAAAATAGGTATATATAATTTAATTTCAATAAAACCTGGAGGTGAAAATTTTGTTAAAAGGAATTATTAGAACGGGAATTTTGTCACTGTTAATTATGGTGGTTGCTCTGGCTATTTCTGTGCAGCCGGCTAGTGCAGATGTTGTGGAAATTGACTTCTATCACGGTCTGGGAGGCTTTCTGGGGGAAGTAGTAGATCAGTTTATTGAAGATTTCAATGAGCAGAATCCTGATGTAGAAGTTGAGGGCCATACTTTTGGCGATTATGATGAGGCTCTGGAAGCATTTCAGGCCGGTGTAGCTGCCGGAGATCCTCCCGAAGCAGTTATGCTGGATCCTACTCCGGCGGTGGAATTTGCCCGCAGAGGAATAACTGCTTCTTTAAGTGATTTTATTGCCGAGGATGAAGAAGCTGATGTGGATGATTATGTGGAAGCCTTTACTGAGATGACCAGAGTTGATGGTGAGCAGTATGGCATCCCCATGTTTGGCACCACTCAGATATTTTACTATCGTCATGATCTGTTTGAGGAAGAGGGGATATCACCTGACAAGCTGGAGACCTGGGAAGGTTTAGAAGAAGCTGCTGCACAACTTGCTGCTCGAGATGATGTAGAATATGGCTGGATGCCTATGTGGGATAGAATTAATCTGATGGATGCTGTATATTCCCGCGGAGGTCAGGTTTTAAGTGAAGACGGTACTGAAGTTATGATTACTTCCGAAGAATGGGTAGAAACCTGGGATAAGCTGCGCCAGTGGATCCATGAAGATGAAATAATGGGTATGAACTTCAGCGGTGTCGGCTGGGAATACTGGTATGACACTATAGATGATGTTTTAGAAGGAAGAGCTGCCGGTTATACCGGCTCCAGCGGTGATCAGGGAGATCTTGATTTTGATATAGTTTCAGCTGCTGTACAGCCTGGCTGGGAAGCTCACGATGGAGAGCCAGCACCTATTGCCGAAGCAAAATATGGAGTTGTTCCTTCCCTGATAGATGAGGAAAAGCAGGAAGCTGCTTATGAATGGTTGACTTTCTTCACAAGCCCGGAGAAGACTGCTGAATGGCAGATGGAAACCGGTTATCTTTCCGTACGGCATTCTGCCCAGGAAACTCCGGAATTTGAAGAATTTTTGCAGGAAAATCCTCAGGCCAGGGTACCACTGGAACAGCTGGAAGTTGCTTCACCTATCTTCATAGATCCCACGGGAGGAGAGATAAATCAGGCTCTGGATGATGCTATAGACTCTATTTTAATTGAGAACGAACCTGCTGCTGAAGTTCTGGAACAGGCGGAAGAAAGAGCCCAGAGAGCACTGGATATGGTGCAGTAGTAATTAGCTTAGCACAAATAGCACAAATTATCAGAAAAATATACCAATAATATTATACTTTAGCTGACAAACTGTCAGTTAACTTTTAAGACCCCTGGTTTAGTATCAAGACCAGGGGTTTTTTATGTGATACTGTAAATTTTGGCCGGTCAACTCTCTGAAAAAAATAAACATATTTATTAAGCATCAATTTAACCTGGAAAGCACCTTGTGTATACGTTCTGAAGCTTCTTTTAGTATCATAATATCTTCCTCGGAAAGCTCAGACATGTGGACTTTAATTTCTTCCCGGATTTCCCGGTTTAAATCTTCCACCACTTTTTCTCCCGCTTTTGTTAAGAGCAGCAGTATTTTTCTTCTGTCGTCCGGATCAGTTTCCCGCTTTACATAACCTTTTTCTTCCAGATTATCAATGGCTCTACTGCAGTTAGAGCGGTTCATAACCATGCGTGAACTCAATTCGGAAATGGACAATTTATCCTGATATTTCAGAATGAAAAGAATCCGGGTTAAATTCGGAGTTAATTTAAATTTCTGCATGTAATCTCCAGTATTAATTTTTTTCATGAGAGGCGGATAAATTTCCAGCAGATTTCTCACCACAATATCTAAATTTTTCTTATTAATATTGTTCAATTTTTTTATCTCCTTTCATAAAAATTCAATAAACAAAATATGTGTGATTAAAAATTTTAAACCAAATTTTTATTTTTGATGTTTCTTTTAATTATAACTAAAATTATTAATCCTGACAAATTCTACTTGCAAATTTATGTAATTAATCATATAATACTTATCAAACGATAAGTATTTTTGTAAATTATTTTATGTTAAAAGTCAAAAAATTTTGTTAGGATAAATAAGACATAAATTATCTGGAGGGATAAAATTGGCCAATTCAAGGAATAGAAAAAGATTTTATTTTGTTTTTTTAGTATTTTTGGCTGTTTTTACAATTTTTATGGCAGCAAATTCGTCTTTACTGGCAGAAGAACAGGAATTAAGCCTGGAAGAAGCTGTGCTTTTGCTGGAAGAGCACAGCACAAGTATACAGACGGCTGAACTGGAATTTGATAACGCCAGGGTTGCGTATGATAAAGCACAGGCTGAATATATCAGGACGGAGTCCAGGCTCCAGAAACTTTCGGCAGAGCTGAGCCTGCAGCAGGCCCAGCAGCAGTATAGAAGCAGTATGCTGGGTATTTATCTGGATTTTATGAATGATTATCAAAACCTGCAGATTCAGGAGCGGGAAGTTGCAGCCGCTGAAAATGAAGTTGAAATCGCCAGAGCAGAATTGCAAGAAACTGAAGAGCAGGTTCAGGCCGGGCATGAACCGCGAATTGAACTTTTGCGTCAGCAGATTGAATTAAATAATGCTATGTTTCAGCTGGATGAAGCGGTATCTGACCGGGACAAAATGATCAGAGAGATGCGCAGAAGGCTCAATCTGGATCAGCTGCCTGGTTTGAGCTCTCAGCTGGTAGGGCTGGAAGAGTTGATGATTCCTGATAGAGAAGATGCAGTTGAAATGGCTTTGGACCATAGTTTTGCGGTGGAAATTGCTGATTTAAGCCAGGAATTAGCCGAAGTGGAACTGGAAAGAGCCCAGATTAGTGGAGAGCCGGAATTAGAAATAATTGAGCTGGAAAATAATGTAGATCTGGCTGCTCTAGAGGCTCAGGAAGTCAGAGAGGATGTAGAAGAAGAAGTTCTGGATCAGGTTCATCGAGTGGAACAGACCGAAAGACAGGTGGAACTGGCCCAGGATAATCTAGAACAGGCAGAAGAGCATCTAAGAATAACCCGGGAACAACGAGAGGCAGGTCTGGTTTCTGCTAGAGAATTGGAAGAAGCCAGGCTGGAAACAACTAGGGTCGAGCTGGAAAAACAGGAAGCTCTGACTTCTCATATGGCTGCCTATTTTCAGCTGAGAGAGATGCTGGGGACTGAGCTGGAGGTGATTAGAGATGAAATTATGGCCGCCTTCACTCAATAGACAACATTTTGCCGCTTTAATTTTACTGATTTTTACTTTGCTTTTTACCAGTTTGGCGGGGAACGGAGTGAATGCTGCAGATAATTCTTTAGCGGAAACATTATTACAGGCCGGGGAAACCACTCCGGAACTGCGGGAAGAAAGAGAACAGGTAGCTGAGCTGACCAGAGAAATAGAATTATTGTACGCTCGGGCAGGCTGGCAGGTTATGTCTACTGCCTCTTACAGAAGGGGTGAGGAAGAAACTTTAGTGACAGGAGATTTTACAGATCCTGAGGAGTTGCCCGAGGAAAATATGGAGCCTGAGGATCCTGAAGACCCTGATGGATCTTTCGACAATAATCAGGATGCAGGCAATGAGACCAATAATGATACTGAACTGGAGTCATTTGAAAATTTAACTCTGGGGCTGGGAGTAAATAGAGCCTTTATTTCCGGATTTGAGCTTGAAAGCGATATTTCTTATCTGGACCGGGATCCCATTGATACTGATGATGTGTCAGATAATTTGACTTTTTCTCTGGAGGGAAGTTATCAGCTCTGGCCTCAGGTGCCTACAGAGTTGGATCGCAGTTTACAGAATTTAGAAGCTCAGCTGGCTCTGGCGCAGGAGGATTTAGAGCGGGCACGCGAGGTATTTTATCGGGAACTGCTGGGGGATTATCTGGAGATTACAATTTTACAGGAAGAGTTAGAATTAATTGAAGCCCGGCGAGATTTAACTGAAACCAGATTGGAAAGGGCTCGTTCCAGAAGGGAAATAGAGGAAGCCGGAGAGCTGGAAATCAGAGAGTTGGAGCTGGCTTTAAACCAAATAGAAAATACTTTAAACACTCTGAAGCGAAATTTATCAACAGCACGGGAAAATTTTCGCCATAAATTAGCAGAAGCCGAAGAGCCTGCTTATGAACTGGAGGCTGAGCTCTGGCAGAGTCTGGAAGATAGGTTTTCTGCAGAGATGGAAAAAATATTTCAGGACAGAGAAGAAATGGAGCAGTTATTGGAACGGAGAAGAGAGACTTCGGTGGAATTTTCCCGCCTGCAGGAAGAAAAAAATCGCCTTGAGCGGGAACTGGGATGGTTTGAAGATGAACTGCAGCCACAGGTGGATATTTCTGCCGGCAGCCAGGATATTGCAGCTGGTGAATGGCAGGCGGCAGTAAATGTTAATTATGCTTTTTATCAGGGTGGTAGAAAAGATTTAGAAACCGAAGATTATGCAGCTGAAATTGAGAGTTTACAGCAGGATATAGAGGATTTTAATTTTGTTTTAAGACAGGAGATGCAGGCATTGTTGAATGAAATTGAGAATGACAGAGAAGCTGTAGAAAGGGCAGAATTACAGCTGGAAAGAACAAAACTGGAACTGGAACAGGAAAATCTGGCTTATGAAAAGGGAACAGTGGATGAGTTAAATATAAATGAGCTGGAACTGGATAAACAGGAAGATAATATTGAGCTGAAACAACAGGAGAAGCGGAAACTTTTAAATCAGATAGAATTGGTCAGCAGCCTTGATTATCTGCTGCTTGAGGAGGTTTTGGTTAATGACTAAAAAAAGAGGAGTTATAATAGTAATAATCCTGCTGGCAGCGGGGGCTGCTTTCTGGTGGCTGCAAATAAGAGGTGAGGAGGAAGCGGAAATACTTCCTCATCAGATAGGAAATGTGGAAAGAGGAGATTTAAGTATGACCATCTCTACTTCTGGCCAGCTTGAACCCGGCCAGGAGAGATATCATCGTCCTGAACAGGGTGGTGAGATTGCCGAAATTTTTGTAGAACCAGGTGATGAAGTGGAAGAAGGTGAAACACTTTACCGTCTTGATGACAGGGAGCAGCACTTAGAATATGTGCAGGCCAGAAATGCTCTGCAGCAGGCCCGGATTAATGGTACGGAAAGGCAGATTGAAGAGCAGGAAT